>NZ_JAGPXJ010000127.1:0-15561 GCF_018070605.1 Streptomyces sp. B15 | reverse complement strand
GAGCAGCACGGTGAACCTGGCCGTGCCCCGGTCCGTCGCGCTCCGGCCGCCCGGTGCGGCCGGACCGCCGCCCGCGACCACCACGTCCGCGTCCACCACCGAGCCGTCGGCCAGCTCCAGCCCGGCCGCCCTGCCGTCCTTCTCCCGTACCCCGGTCACCGCGCTGTCGAAGTGGAAGGCCACCCGCCGCTCCCGGCACCGTTCGTACAGCGCGTCGGCGAGCGCACGCATACCGCCGCGTACGTACCAGGTGCCGAAGGCGTCCTCGACATAGGCGAGGACGGCGGCGCTCGCGGGAGCCGACCGCGGATCCACACCGCAGGCCCACGCGTAGCTGCCCAGCATCTCCGCCAGCCGCGGATCGCGCAGCTCCTCCCGGGCGATCCCGGCCAGCGTCGGCCCGGGGCCGGACCCTGCCCGAAGAGCCCGGGCGAGGCGCTGCAGGCCCTTCTTCCGGGGCGCCGGATAGGCGCCGTCCCGGCTGAGCACGCCCAGGGAGGAGGGCTCGTCCCGCAGCGGTTCCTCCAGCAGCGGGCGGCGCGTCGCCTCCCACGCCTCGCGGGCCCGGGTCAGCATCCCGGCCCAGCGCTCGCCCGCACCGCCGCCCAGCGCCTCGTCCAGCGCGGCGATCACCTTGCCCCGGGAGGCGTTCGGCAGCGAGACGGCGCTGCCGTCGGCGAACAGATGGCGGGCCGTGACCGGCACCTGGACCAGCTCCACCCGGTCCTCCAGCCGCTCGCGGCCCGTCTTGACGAACAGATCGCGGTAGACGGCCGGCAGCCGCAGCAGCCCCGGCCCGGTGTCGAAGGCGAAACCGTTCCGCGCGTACTGCCGCACAGATCCTCCGTAGGTGCCGGTCCGCTCGTGGACCGAGACCTCGTGCCCCGCGACGGCCAGCCGCGCGGCCGCCGCCATCCCGCCCATCCCGGCCCCGACCACGACAACTCGCACCATGCGCCCGACCCTATCGGCCCCCGGTCGCCCTCCCCGCACCTGCTTCCCTCGCCTACGCGCCGCACCCGGCGCGGGCCGGTGCGGCGCCGTACGCGGCAGTAGGTACCGGTACTCAGACGGGATCTTGAGTATCCGCACGGATGGGCCCCCGCCCGTGCGGGCGGCAGAGTGAGGGCACACGGGAGGGCACGGTGCCGCACCGCCGACACGGGGCCGCGGAACGGTGCTCGGCGTCCTCCCGGAAGCCACCCCCCGGCACAAAGAGGCCGCCCCGCGCAGCGTGGCGGCCCGCCCCGGGGCCGGTCCCGCGTCTAGCGGGGCCGGCTTCCGCCGACCCGGCCCTGCAGCAGCAGGGACAGCGCTCCGTGCACGTCCTCGATGGAGCGCTCCGGCTGGAACGCCTTCCAGTCGAGGGCGGCGACCAGCACCATCCCCACCAGCGCGGCGGCGGTGAGCTGGATGTCGATGTCCTCGCTCAGTTCGCCCTCGGCGACCCCGGCGCGCAGGACACTCTCCACCACGGCCACCGCCTCCTTGCGCACCATCAGCAGGGTGTCGTTCCAGGCACGCCCGGTGCGCCAGAGTTCGGCGACGTACAGCTGGGTGAAGGCGGGGTAGCGGTCGATGAACTGCAGTCCCGCGCGGACCATCGCGTCCAGCGCGTCCACCCTGCTGCCGCCCCGCCCGGCCGTCTCCTCGGCGGCCTGCCGAAGATCGGCCGTCAGCAGCTCCACGCCGTGCCGCAGCAGCTCTTCGAACAGCTCGGTCTTGCTGGCGAAGTTGTAGTAGACCGTGCCCTTGGCGACTCCGGCGCGCTCTGCGATCTCCTCCACGGTCGTGGAGGAGAACCCCTGTTCGGCGATGAGCGTGACCGCCGCATGGAAGAGCTTGTCCCTGGTGGCGCTGCGGCCGCGCGGAGCGGCGGCTGTGGAAGCCGAAGAAGCCGAAGAAGCGGAAGCGGTGGTGCGGGCACTCGTCATACGGCCATTCTCCTCTCGGGGAGGCCCCGGCCTCACAGCGAGATCTCCGGGCGCAGCCGATCCAGCGTCCACACCTGCTTACGGCGCGCGGTGACGGCCGTGAGGGCCAGGGCACCCACCGTGAAGGCCAGCAGTACCAGGCACGCCCGCCACACCGGCCACAGCTCTCCGCCCGTGATCAGATGCCGCAGCCCTTCCACCACATAACTCATGGGCAGGAACGGGTGGATCGCGTTGAAGAAGCCGGGGCTGGTCTGGATCGGGTACGTGCCGCCGGCCGAGGTCAGCTGCAGCATCAGCATGGCCAGTACGAGGATCCGCCCCGCGGGTCCGAAGCGTGCGTTCAGGAACTGGACGACGGCCGTGAAGCACGCCGTCACCAGCGCCAGGAAGCCCACCGTCGCCAGGCCGCGTGCCATCCGCAGGCCGAGACCCCAGTGCAGCACGCTCATCAGCGCCGCCACCTGGGCCACGCCGATCGCGGCCACCGGCAGCCAGCCCGCCAACGCGATCCGCCAGGCCGGAGCGCCCGCCGCCAGCGCCCGCCTGTTGAGCGGCTGGAGCAGCATGTAGGCGATCATCGCGCCGACCCAGAGGGAGAGCGGGATGAAGTACGGCGCGAATCCGGTGCCGTAGTTGGGGGCCGTGTGGGCCTTGTGCGCGGCCAGGTCGACCGGGTCGGCCATCACTCCGGTGCGGTCGTGGCGCTCCTTCTTGCCGTAGTCCGGGATCTGCTCGGCCCCGTTGTGCAGTCCGCCGGCCAGTTTTCCCGAGCCGTCGGCCAGTTTGAACAGTCCGCCGTCGAGTGAGGCGGCACCGGTCGAGAGTTTGCCGAGCCCGGAGTGCAGCTTGCCGGCGCCTGCGGAGACCTTGTGCGCGCCCTTGTTGAGCTTGTTGATCTGCCGTACGGCGCTGTCCACGTCCTCCTGGAGGTGCGGGGCGCGCTGGGCGACGTCGTTCGCCGCCCGGTTGAGGTCGTCGAGGTGGCGGCCGAGCTCGTCGAGCTTCTGCTCGTTGTGGACATAGCCGTTGACCTTCGCGGCGACCCGCGCCGACCGCTTCGCCGCGTCGACGGCCTTCTTCAGCTCCGGGCACGAATCGGCCGCCGCGGGCCACTCGGCGGGGTGGTCCTTGTCGGGGGAGGGCCGCGCGGGTGTGGGTGTCGTGCTCGGAGCCGGCTGCTGCGCGCCGCTGCTTCCCCCGTCACCGCCGCTTCGGCTGCCGCCGTCCCCGGGAGGGCTTGTGCCCGCGCCCGGACCGCCCGGTACGTCCGTATCCGGGCTGTCCTCGGGAGCGTCCTTGCCGGGGGCGCCCTTGCCGCAGCGGGCCTTGTACAGCTTCGACAGCGCGTCGGCGGCCTGGCGTGTGTCGGTCTGTGCGCGCTGTGCGTCACCCGGCAGCTTTTCGAGGTTCTTCTTGAGCGTCCTGCTCCCTCGGGCCACCTCGCGGGCCGCCTTGCCGATGTCGCCGCTGTGCGCCTTGAGGAACGGCCGCACCCTGTCGGAGGCGCCGTTCACCTTGTCGGCCAGCTTCTGGGTCCCTGCGGCGACCTGACCGGCGCCGCTCTTGAGGCTGCCGGAGCCCTCCTCGGCGTCGCCGAGCCCGGTCTTGAGCCTGCTCGCGCCCTTCTTCGCCTTGCCGATGCCCGCGCCGAGCTCGTCGGAGCCCTCGGCGGCCTTCGCCGTCTTGTCGTGCAGGGTGGAGAAGGAGACGTAGATCTTGTCGAAGAAGCCGCGCGACACCTTGCTGGAGGCGCTGGCACGCAGCTCGGAGAAGACCGTGCGGGAGATCTGCCCGACGATGTAGTTGTTCGCGTCGTTGGTGCGGACCTTGAGCGCACCTGTCTCGGGGGAGTCGCCGGAGCTGGAGGAGACCCGCTTGCTGAAGTCCGCCGGCACGGTCAAGGACAGGTAGTACCGCCCGTCCTCGACCCCTTTGCGGGCTTCCGCCGCGCTGGTCTCGTGCCAGTCGAAGGAGTCGCTGTCGCGCAGGCCCTCGACGATGTCGTCCCCCGCCTCGACCCGTTCGCCCTTGACAGTGGTGCCCTGGTCCTCGTTCACCAGCGCCACCGGCACCTTGTCCAGGCGCTCGTAGGGGTCCCAGAACGACCACAGGTACAGCGCGCCGTACAGCAGCGGAAGCAGCAGCATCGCGGCCATCGCCGCGCGCGGCAGCCGCCCCCTGCCGAACCGCTTCAGCTCAAGCGCGGCTAGCCTCGGCGAGCGCATCGTCCGCCCCCTCCTTCTCCACGTCGTCGTCCGCGTCGCCGCTCTCCCCGGCCGCTCCCGTCCCCGCTCCCGTGCCCTCGTCCCCGGGAGACTCGTCCGGGCCGTGCGCCCTGCCGGTACGCACGACCACGGCGCCGTGGTCCGGGGACTCGCTGCACACCGCGAGCACGGTGGTGCCCTGCTCGGCCACCGTGCGCAACAGTGCCCAGGCCCTCTCGCGTTCGCTCTCCGACAGCTTCAGGTCCAGGTCGTCGACGGCCAGCAGCAGCGGCTCGGCCAGCAGCGCCAGTGCCACCGACAGCCGCAGCTCCTCCAGCCGCCCCAGGTCCCGTACGGCCGTGCGCCCGCCCTTGGGCAGCGCGTCCAGATCGAGGCCGGCGGTGCCGAGCGCCGCCTCCAGCCGCGCACGGCTGGCCGCGGCCCGCTCCTTGCGGGGGCGCAGCAGGGCACGCAGGGGGTTGTCGAACCGGCGCTGGAGCAGTACGCGTTCACGCAGCTGCTCGGTGACGGTCAGCGCCGGGTCCAGGTCGTTGACGCCGGGGACCGGGCCCAGCGCGCTGATCCGGCGTACGGCCGCGAGCCGCTTGGGCAGCGGGTGCCCGGCCACCTCGGCGCGCCCGCGGCTCGCCTTCATCCGGCCGGTCAGCGCCAGCAGCAGGCAGGTGCGCCCGGATCCCGAAGGGCCGGTCACCGCGATCAGCGAGCCCGCCCCGGCGGTGAAGCCCACCTTGTCGAAGACGGGTCCGCGCGGCCCGTCGAGCCCGAAGTCCTCCGCCTCGACGGCGGCTCCCCGCACGTGGGTCACGGCCCCTCCCGCTCTGTGTCGCATCCCGTCCTGGCGCGGCGTGCCCGGTCCCCGGTGCCGGGCACGGCGCTTTTTGAACTGACTGGTCAGTTCAAAGTATGCAGCAGGCTGCCGCCCGTACGCCAACCGGCCCCGCCCTGCTGCCCGGCACCCCGGCACTTCGCTGCCCTCCACGGTGTTTGTGCAGGTCAGCGCCGATTGTCAGTGGCATGCGACACGATGTGCCCATACGACCGGTTCTCGAACCGGCATCAACCGACGGGAGGTTGATTCACGTGATGCGACCTTCTCCGGGAGCGCGCCCCGCGCCCTGGCAGCCGACAGCGCCGCCCACCAGCCACCCCGACCACAACCGCGACCCCCACGACATCCACCCGGTGCTCCGCCGGGCCACGGCCCCGCCCGCCGCGCTCGACCTGCTCGCCCAGGCTCAGCACGGCCTCGACGAGGCGGCGGCCATGCAGACCGCCAACGAGCGGTACGCCACCGCCCACCTCTCCGCGCTGCGCACCGCCGCCGCCGTCCTCGCCGTCCGCGGCAGGTCCGGGCCGGAGCCGGCCCGCAGGAGGGGCGGGGCCCCGCGCAGGGCGCGGCGACCCGCCATCCGCAGCGCCTGGGAGGTGCTGCCCGAGGTCGCGCCCGAACTCGCCGAGTGGGCCGAGCTGTTCGCCTCCGGCGCCGGGCGCCGTGCCCGTGCCGAAGCGGGCATAGCCGGTGCCGCCGACTGGCGGGAGGCCGACGAGTTGCTGCACTACGCCGGGATGTTCCTCCGGCTCGTCGAGCGGATGCTCATCACCCAGCCGGCACTGCCCCGGCCCCGCACGGTCACCGGTGAGGAGGGACCGGCCCGCCCGTCCTCACCCTGGGGCCGGCGGGCGGGGTGAGACGCCGTGCGGACGAGAGGCCCACCAGGCGGATCGGCGGGCGCCCGAGGCAATAGGGTGGGGCACGCCCGTCCCTGAGCCGAGGAGCAGCCGCATGTCCCGCCCCAGCGCAACCCTCCGGACCGCAGTGGTCTGGGACGTCCTCAGGGGAGCCCTCGACCAGCGCGCCAAACTGGCGGACCGCGCCGAGCTGGAGGTCCTCGACACCGGCGGCGGCACCGGCAACTTCGCGGTGCCCGTCGCCCGCCTCGGCCACCGTGTCACCGTCGTCGACCCCAGTCCCGACGCTCTCTTCGCGCTGGAGCGCCGCGCCGCCGAGGCAGGCGTCGCCGACCGGGTACGCGGCGTTCAGGGCGATGTGCGCGGCCTCTTCGACGTGGCCGAGCGCGGCGCCCACGACGCGGTGCTCTGCCACGGCGTCCTGGAGTATGTCGACGACCCCGCCGAGGGCCTCGGCAACGCCGTCGCGGCGCTGCGTGAGGAGGGCGGCACGCTCAGTGTGCTCGCCTCGGGGCTGGGTGGAGCCGTGCTGGCGCGGGCACTGGCCGGACACTTCACCGAGGCCCGGCATGCCCTCACCTCGCCCGGGGGACGCTGGGGCGAGAGCGACCCCATGCCCCGCCGGTTCACCCCCGAACAGCTCACCGCGCTGGTGACCAGCACCGGGCTGGAGGTGATCTCCGTGCACGGCGTACGGGTCTTCGCCGATCTGGTGCCCGGAGCGCTCGTGGACACCGAGCCGGACGCGCTGGAGGCCCTTGCCAGGCTGGAGGCGGCCGCCGCCGAGTTGCCCGACTTCCAGTCGGTGGCCAGTCAGCTGCATGTGCTCGCCGAGGTGCCGTCCCGGGCGGCGCGGGGCACCGTCCGCTGACGTCGCCCGCATCGCCCGGCCAGGGCATGGACTTCCGCCCGCCCGATCAACCCCTACTCGCCGTATGATCGAGGCACACCGTCCGGCATGGCGGAAAGGTGGTGCGGGAATGAACGGAACACGCCGTGGGCACCCCGTCCGTTATATCGGGTGTGGTGGGAGGAATTGGCGTAGAGGGGCGGGTTTCACGGGGGCGATTCCCTGCCTATCCTGAAAGAGTCGCATCCGGTCGCCCCCGCGACCGACGAGTAGGAGGACTCCGTGCCGCTCTCTGAGCACGAGCAGCGGATGCTCGAGCAGATGGAGCGAGCGCTGTACGCCGAAGATCCCAAGTTCGCGACAGCGCTCGAGGGAAGTGAGCTGCGCCGGTACACCCGCAAGCGGGTCTACCAAGCGGTTGCGGGCTTTCTGGTGGGTATCGCGCTCCTCATGGCCGGAATGGTCGCTCAGCAGATCTGGATCAGTGTCGTCGGCTTCCTGGTGATGCTGGGCTGCGCGGTCCTCGCGGTGACAGGATGGCGGAAGGCTCCCAAACAGGGCGAAGGGCAGGCCCAGGGCCAGTCCTCGCAGGGAGCCGGGCCCGAATCCGGTCGCCGGCAGCAGCCACGTAGCCGCAAGTCGATGATGACCCGCATCGAGGAGCGCTGGCAGCGCCGCCGCGACGAGGGGCACCACTGACGCCGTCGGTACCGCACCTGGCTCCCGGCGTCCCTCTCCTGTGCTGCGGTCTCTTTCCGCCGCAGCGCTGATCGGCCACGGCGTCGCAGCTCCGCGCTGCCGAACTCACCAGTAGGGGCCGAACCCACCGGTAGGGGCGGGTTCGGTACCCCGTCGGCACCGCCGGCACCCCGTCGGCACCCGTCGTACCCGTCGGTACCGGTGGGTCCGCCGCGCCTTCCCTACCGGTCTCCTCCCGATCTCCCCCGTCCCGAGGCACCCCGCTGCGCCCGGTCCCGTCCCGCTGCGCCCGGCCCCGCTCCGCTCCGGGCGGTCGGGCCCCCGCCGCGGGCTACTTGGCCAGGCGGGGGCGGGTCAGCGCCCGGGTCCAGCGCGTACGCAGGGCAGTGGCCCGGCGGGTCGCCGCCCACAGCAGCCGCACCGAGGACGGTGGCAGCAGCAGCGCCCGCAGGCGCACGCCGCGGGGGGCCGCCGCGCGCAGGCCGGCGTGGATGCGGCGGACCTCGTCGGCGACTCCCGGGACAGCCCGGGGTACGGGGGCGTACAGGACCTGCTCCACCGCGAGGGCGACCCGTTGCACCGCTTCCGCCTCCGCAGGCTGCAACTGCCCGATCCGGGCGAGCCGGGCCGCGGCTGTCCGCGGAGTCGCGGAATCCTCGGGGAGGATCCCGAAGTCCCACCCGGTGTCGATGAGCTCCTGCCAGGCGGCCAGCACCGCTTCGGGGCCGTCCGGGGCCGCGTCGGGGCCCCGGCTCCGCAGGCGTCTGGCGCGCTTTCTCCGCCGTAGGAGCAGCGGCGAGGTCAGCAACGCCAGCACCGTCAGCCCGGCCGCGCCGAACCCGGCGAGAGCACCCACGGGCGGGCCCGCGTCGGACTTGTCCGAGCCGGGCGGCGGGAGAGCGAGCCCGCACTCGGGGTCGGCCCGCTTCTGCTGTGCGGTGCACCGATCCGACGGCGAGGGACTGGTCGAGGGCTGGTCGTCCTGGCTGCGGTCGGGCAGCTGCTCGTCCGGGTCCAGGTCGGAGTCGGGGGCGTCGGGCTGCGCGTAGGGCGGGGTGGTGCCCCGCGTGGGGGTGGGCTCGAAGCGGGTCCAGCCGACGCCTTCGAAGTACAGCTCGGGCCAGGCGTGCGCGTCCTGGAAGCCGACCTCCATCTTGCCGTCGCCGCGCGCCGTGCCGGGGGTGAAGCCGACCGCGACCCGGGCCGGGATGCCGAGGGTGCGGGCCATCGAGGCCATGGCGAAGGAGAAGTGGACGCAGAAGCCCTCTTTCTGCTTCAGGAAGTCGGCGATGGCGTTGACGCCGGTCCCGGCGGCGACCTCGGTGTCGTAGGAGAACCCGCCCTTGCCGGCGAACCAGTCCTGGAGCAGCACCGCGCGGTCGTAGTCGTCCTTCGCGCCGCTGGTGACCCGGCGCGCCGTGTCGGGTACGACGTCGGGCAGCGAGCCGGGGACGGCGGTGTACTCGCGCTCCAGGTCGGGCGGCGGCGCGGGAGCGTTGCGCAGCTGCTCGGCGGTGGGCTGGACGCGCAGGCTCTCGACGCTGTAGCGGAGGCCGCGGGTGGTCTGCTGGTCGTAGCCGACGAGGGTGCGGCCCTCGGGCTCGAAGCGCCACTTGCCGCTGACGCGCACCCGGTCGGCCGGGTACGGCATGGGCAGCCAGTCCTGTGCGTAGGCGTCGCTGGCCTGGATGGTGCTGCGGACGGTGCTGGTGCGAACGCCCGGCGCCAGCCCGCGCGGGGCGGGCAGCGGGTCGGGGATCTCGCCGATGCGCCGTTCGGAGGGCTTCCACTGGGCGCCGTCGAACTTGTCCAGCGCGACGATCCGCAGATAGAGCTCCTCGTCCTCCTCGCCGTCCGTCGAGTAGACCAGCGCGGTGCGGTTCTGCGGCTGGTTGAGGCTGTTCTTGAGGGCGACGACAGGGTTGACCGCGGAGACCGTGCCGCCCCCCTTGTTGCCGCCGCCCCCGCCGCCGGTGCCCAGGTCGTCGAGCAGCCCACCGCTCAGGGACGGCAGCGCGATCGGCACCACCAGCGAGATGCCCAGGGCCAGCACGCCGATCCGCCGTCCGGTGCGCACCGGCGCCAGGGCGGGGCCGCCGACGCTGCCCGGCTGGTGCGCGGCCGTCCCCGGCCGCGTCCGGTCGGCGAAGACCCGGCCCCACTGCGACAGCCGCTCGCGTCCCTCGGCCAGCAGAAGCAGCAGATAGCCGCCCGCGGCGCACAGGAACCACAGCCAGCGGGCGCCGCCCTGGGAGAGCCCGGCGGCCACCGAGTAGAGGGCGAGCAGGGGCAGCCCGGCGGGGGCCGCGCTCCGGTAGGTCACGGCCACCAGATCCACCAGCAGGCCGATGGCCAGTACGCCGCCGACGAGCATCAGCCGGATGCCGTCGGTGAGCGGCGCGGGTATCGCGTACCGGCTCACGTCCTGGACGCCCTGCTCGAACAGGGTGCCGGCGTACCGGAAGGCCTCGGGGCCCGGCAGGAACCCGGCCAGTGCGTACTCCCGTGCGAAGACGGCGGTGAGCAGCAGCAGGGAGACGACCACCTGCGTCAGCACGGTCACGGGGCGGGCCAGGGGTATCCGGCGGGTGGCCGCGCCCACTCCCGTCTGCACGGCTGTCAGCAGCGCGGCCTGCAGCAGCCAGGTCGCCGGGTCCACCAGTGGCAGGAGTGCGCAGGCCGCGGCCAGGGTGGCCAGCGCGGCGCAGAAAGCGAGCCGTCCCCGTCCGCTCATCGTCCCAGCCCCTTCGCGCTCGCGTTGTCGGCTTCCTGCCACAGTGCGGCCAGCGGTGTCCCGGGCCCGCCGGACAGTGCTGTCCACCCGGCCTCGCGCAGCGCACGCAGCGGGGCCGGTTCGCTCCCGGGTGCGGGCGCCGCTGCGGCGCCGCCCGTATGCGGTCCGGTGGGGCCTACGCCGGCGAGGAAGGCGACGGCCCGGCTGGAGCGCTGCCGTATCCGGCCGACGGTGAGGGCCTGCTCCTCGTCCAGCTCCCCGAGGAAAGCGATCAGCAGGCCTTCGTTCCCCGTTCCGCCGCGCAGCGCGTCGTAGGCGCCGGACAGCCCTTTTTCGTTCGAGTGTTCGATGACGGCGAGGGTGTCCAGCAGCAGTCCGGCCGTGTCCGAGGTGTCCGAGAGGAAGCCCCCGCTC
Source organism: Streptomyces sp. B15 (assembly GCF_018070605.1). NCBI lineage: Bacteria > Bacillati > Actinomycetota > Actinomycetes > Kitasatosporales > Streptomycetaceae > Streptomyces > Streptomyces sp. B15. The sequence goes on along the minus strand of NZ_JAGPXJ010000127.1, from coordinate 5,013 downwards.
TCCGGTCCCGGTGCGGCGGCTCCGGTGTCGGTCAGCAGCCGAACGGAGTAGCCCCGCTCCAGCAGATGCACACAGACGGACGCGGCCGCGGCGACCGCCCACTCGAAGGGGGAGTCGGGGCCCGAGCCCGGGTAGGCGGCGCGGCGGGTGTCCAGCAGCACGGTGCAGCGGGCCTGCTGGGCCTGCTCCTCGCGGCGCACCATCAGCTCGCCGTAGCGGGCCGTCGACCGCCAGTGCACCCGGCGCAGGTCGTCGCCGTGCCGGTAGCCGCGCGGGATCACATCGTCGTCACCGGCCAGCGCCAGCGCGCGCTGCCGCCCCTCGCCGTAGCCGGTGGTCTCGCCCGTCAGCCGGGCGGGCGGCAGGGCTTCGACGGGCGGGACGACGGTGAGGGTGTCGTAGGTGCTGAAGGAGCGCGTCAGCTCGCACATCCCGAACGGGTCCGTCAGCCGCAGCTGGAGGGGGCCCATCGGATAGCGTCCGCGCAGATCGGAGCGGACCCGGTAGGAGACCTCGCGGCGCCCGCCCGGCTCCACCCGGTCCAGGACGAACCGGGGGCGGGGACCGAGCACGTAGGGCACCCGGTCCTGGAGCATCAGCAGCCCGGTGGGCAGCCGCGAGATGTTCTCGATCCGCAGCTTGACGCGGGCCTCCGCGCGGGCCGGCACCCGGGAGGGCGACAGCTTGCGGTAGCCGGCGACCCGGTAGCGGGTGCGGTGCAGCACCAGGACGCACACCAGTGGCAGGATCGCCAGCAGGACGCCCACCCGCAGCAGTTCCTCCTGGCCCAGCACATAGGCGCACAGCGCCGCGGCGGCCCCTGCCGCCATGAACGAGCGGCCGCGCGTGGTGAGCCCGCCGAACGCCCGGCGCAGCGAGCCGCGGCTCTCGTCCGGGGTGCGCCCACCGGTCGGCCCCGTACCGCCACCAGGCCCCCTGTCGGGCGCCGGCGGTGCGCCGGGGGCCGGTCCGTAGGCCATCAGTAGCCCCGGGCCTGCCCGCTCTGCGGCCGGTCCAGCGGCGGACGCGGGCCGGGGGGCTGCGGCTGCCCGTAGGGACCCGGCACCCCGGAGCCGCCGGGCGCCGCCGTGGGCATCGGTCCGCCGGGCGCCGAGGGGCCGGGGCCGACCGCCGGGACCGGCACCCGCTGCAGGATCTCGGACACCATCTGCTCGGCCGTACGCCGGTTCAACTGCGCCTGCGCGGTGGGCAGCAGACGGTGCGCCAGCACCGGGACCGCCAGCGACTGCACGTCGTCGGGCAGCGCGAACTCGCGCCCCGCCAGTGCCGCCGCCGCCTTGGAGGCGCGCAGCAGATGCAGCGTGGCGCGGGGCGAGGCCCCCAGCCGCAGATCCGGGTGCGTCCGGGTGGCGGCCACCAGCTCGACCGCGTACCGCCGCACCGCGTCCGAGACGTGCACGCCCCGTACGGTCTCGATCAGCTTGGCGATGTCGTGCGCGTGGGCCACCGGCTGCAGATCGTCGAGCGGGGAGGCGCCGCCGTGCACATCGAGCATCTCCAGCTCGGCGGCCGGGCTCGGATAGCCGATGGAGACGCGCACCATGAACCGGTCGCGCTGCGCCTCGGGCAGCGGGTAGGTGCCCTCCATCTCCACCGGGTTCTGGGTGGCGACGACCATGAACGGGTCGGGCAGCTGGTAGGTCTGCCCGTCGATGGTGACCTGGCGCTCCTCCATGGACTCCAGCAGAGCGGACTGCGTCTTGGGGGAGGCCCGGTTGATCTCGTCGCCGATCACGATCTGGGCGAAGACGGCGCCGGGCTTGAACTCGAAGTCCTTGCGCTGCTGGTCGTAGACGCTGACCCCGGTGATGTCGGAGGGCAGCAGATCGGGGGTGAACTGGATGCGGCGTACCGAGCAGTCGACGGTCTTGGCCAGTGCCTTGGCGAGCATCGTCTTGCCGACGCCGGGCACGTCCTCGATCAGCAGATGCCCCTCGGCCAGCAGCACTGTCAGCGAGAGCCGGACGACTTCGGGTTTCCCCTCGATCACCGACTCGACACAGCGGCGCACCTCCCCCGCCGTGGCGCTCAGATCGCTCAGGTTCGCCCGCTCGTCATAGGTCGTCACCGGCCCTCCTCGGCCCCATCCCCGTTTGCCCGTTCGTACGTGCCCGCCGCGTACGTCCCCGCGTCCGCTCCACCGGGCCCTGCAGTATGCGCTGTTGCGTATTCTTCACGGCGACAGGGCCTCGCGTCACTCTTCCGGGTGTTCCCGGTCGGTCCCCACCCGTGGCGTCGGGCAGGTCAGGCCGGGACGATCTCGCGCAGCAGGCCCGTCGTCACGTCGAACACGAAGCCGCGGACGTCGTCCCGGTGGGGCAGGAACGGCGAGGTCCGTACGCGCTCGATCGACTGGCGCACGTCCTGGTCCAGGTCGTTGAAGGACTCGACGGCCCAGGACGGCCGCTGGCCCACTTCCAGTTCCAGTTCGTGCCGGAAATCCTCGGTGAGGTTGAGCAGTCCGCAACCGGTGTGGTGGATGAGCACCACGGAGCGGGTGCCCAGGGCGCGCTGGCTGATGGTGAGGGAACGGATGACGTCGTCGGTGACGACACCCCCCGCGTTGCGGATGGTGTGGCAGTCGCCCAGTTCCAGGCCGAGCGCGGCGTGCAGGTCCAGGCGGGCGTCCATGCAGGCGACCACGGCGACCTTGCGGACCGGGCGGGCGTCCATTCCGGGGTCGGCGAAGTCGTGCGCGTAATCCCGGTTCGCTGCGACGAGCTCGTCGACCACGGACTGTGCGGACGGGGGCCGAGGTGCTGATATCGACATGTGTACGACGTTAGACGCTTCCGAAGCGGACGGCCTGCTCGGGGAGTGGTGAAAACGGGCGACTCGCGGCGGTGTGAGGCAACCCACAGTGCTTACCGGTCTCACCGTCCGCTCTTCTTCGTCGGCGCGCACCGCCGCACCGCCGCACCGCCGCACCGCCGCACCGCCGCACCGCCGCACCGCGGTAGCGGGGCCGGTGCCGGACGCTGTCCGCACGCGCCTGGTCCCTTAGGTGGACGCGCCTGGTCCCGTAGTTGACCGCGGGGACGAGTGGACTAAAGTGACGCGAAGTGGGAGGCGACAAATTCTCCCCAAGGACCCCCGAATCCCCTCGCGTGCGCGGGCGCGCACGTGCGGCTCGGCCTCCTCCCGCTCCCGGCCTCCGGCGCCCGTTCGGCGCGGGTGGCCGCTCCCCTTCGAGCGGGCGGGGACCAAGGAGCATGTGCACGGTGCCCGCCAGATCTGAGAGGGCACAGTGACCACCAACGAGCGGCCCATCGGCGAACTGCACAATCCGGTCATGCTCGGGCGCACCCTGGAGCTGCTCGCCCCCGCCCTGGCTCAGCCCGGCGCGACCGTCGTCGACTGCACCCTCGGCCTCGGCGGCCACAGCGAGGCGCTGTTGGCGACCTTCCCCTCGGCCCGGCTGATCGGGCTGGACCGCGACACCGCCGCCCTCGAACTCGCGGGGGAGCGGCTGGCCCCCTACGCCGGCCGGGCCACGCTGGTGCACGCCGTCTACGACGAGTTGCCGCAGGTGCTGGCCCGGCTGGGCGTTCCCCGGGTCCAGGGCGTCCTGTTCGATCTGGGCGTCTCCTCGCTGCAGCTGGACGAGGCCGACCGGGGCTTCGCCTATGCGCAGGACGCGCCGCTGGACATGCGCATGGACCAGACGAAGGGGCTCAGCGCCGCCGAGGTGCTCAACACCTACGCGCCCGGCGATCTGGTGCGCATCCTGCGCGCCTACGGCGAGGAGAAGCAGGCCCGCCGCATCGTCGAGGCCGTCGTCAAGGAGCGGGCGCAGGAACCGTTCACCCGCAGCGGCCGGCTGGTCGAGGTGATCCGCGACGCCCTGCCGCAGGCCGCCAAGCGCACCGGCGGCAACCCGGCCAAGCGGACCTTCCAGGCGCTGCGGATCGAGGTGAACGGGGAGCTGGCGGTGCTGGAGCGGGCGCTGCCCGCCGCGCTCGACGGGCTCGCGGTCGGCGGCCGGATGGTCGTGCTCGCGTACCACTCGCTGGAGGACCGGCTGGTCAAACAGCTGTTCGCCACCGGCTCCCGCAACACGGCCCCGCCCGGGCTGCCGATAGTGCCCGAGCAGTACCAGCCCCGGCTGCGGCTGCTGACCCGCGGCGCCGAACTGCCCACCGACGAGGAGGTCGCCGAGAACCGCCGTGCCGCACCGGCCAGACTGCGCGCCGTCCAGCGCATCAGGGAATCGACATGACCGCCCGCCGCGTCAGGGAGGGGACATGACCGCACAGCAGCGCATCGCGCGGCTGGCCAGACTGCTGCCGGCCGGGAGGTCCCCGGCGGCACGCGCCCCGTTCGTCCTGCTGGTCGTCCTGCTGCTGGGCAGCGGGCTGCTGGCTCTGCTGCTGCTGAACGCCTCCCTCAACAAGGGCTCCTTCCAGCTGAGCAAGCTGGAGAAGGAGACCGAGGAGCTGACGGACCAGCAGCAGGCGCTCCAGCAGGAGGTGGACGGATACTCGGCCCCGGGACAGCTCGCCGAACGCGCCCGCGAGCAGGGCCTGGTCCCCGGCGGCAACCCCGTCTTCCTCGGCCCGGACGGCACCGTACGCGGCAAACCGGAACGCGCGCCCACCGACGGTGCCGGGCAGGTGGACCCGTGACCGAGCGCTCTGGTGAGTCGGGCCGCGAGGCCCGTGGGACCTCCGGTCCGGCACCCGGCAAAGGGTCCGGCGCCGGGCGGAGCAAAGGGGGCGACCCGCGTCGCGTGCCCCGCCCCGGGCGACCGGCCTCCTCCCGTACGGCCAGGGGCGCCCAGCCGGCGGCGCGGCGCGGCGGTGGCTCCCGTCCTCCGCAGGGCGGCGGATCCGGACAGTTGCGGCTGGTGAACCCGCGGCCCCGGCTGCGGCTGATCGCCGTCGGGCTGACGCTGGTCATGCTGGCGTTCACCGTGCGGCTGCTCCAGGTGCAGGCCGTCGACGCGAGCGCGTACGCGGACAAGGCCGCCGTCAACCGCTACATCACCGTCCC
>NZ_JAGPXJ010000126.1:0-16041 GCF_018070605.1 Streptomyces sp. B15 | reverse complement strand
ACCGACTTCTTCGGCCGGCCCGGCACCGTCAACGGCGCCGTGGATCGGGACGCCGAGCTCAACGACCACCTCAAGTACCTGACCATGGAGCGCAACTGGGTCTTCGACGGCAACACCCGGACGGGCCCGCGCGAGATGCCCGGACACGAGGCGCTCGGCCACGCGCTCACCGCCGCCACGACCGGTTACACCTGGGACGACCCGCAGCTGACCGGCAAGGACCCGGAGATCTTCAAGCACGGCGGCGACCGGCGCACGGCGGCCACGGCCGGTGTGATGGAACAGGTCGTGCACGTCTACGGTGGCGCGGACGGCCCGAAGCTCCTGCACGACCAGCCGGCGCTCGCCCCGAGCTTGGGCGCGATGGGCGGCGCCTACGTGGACGACATCAACCGCGGCGTCTCCGGGGTGGGCGACTCGCTGCAGAGCACCGGGGCCTTTCCGCCCGGCTACCAGGGCGCCGCCCGGCTCGGCCGCGACCAGGCCGTGGACTTCCTCAGTGTGCTGGGCCAGAACGAGACCTCGCACGGCATCATGAACCAGGCCGAACACCTCTACACCCTCGACCGGTTGGCGCAGCATCCGCCCTCGGCGAGCGAGGAGAGCTGGGCCACGGGGCGGCGGGTGCTGCTGACGGAGGCCGAGGCGCGGGGGACGCTCGACCACGCCCGGGTGCAGCAGATCGAGGCCCGGTACGCGGCCGACAGCGCCGACGCGCAGACAGCCTTCCGGGAGTCGGCCAACTGGACCCGCGTCGGCATGAGTTCCGCGGCGCCGGCGGTCGCCAACGGCGTGCTGAACGTGGTGGGCAAGAGCGGGCCCTGGGGCGTGGTGATCCCGATCGCCCAGGCCGGCGGGGTGGAGTTCGCGAAGCTCTTCCACGACGACGCGGTTTTCGGCGGACCCGACCTGCCGGACCCGCCGGAGAACAAAGATCAGTTCTTCGCCCGCGGCGAGCGCGATCTCGGTGCGACGGCGGAGAAATATTTGGAGAAGTACGGGCGCGGCCCCGATGTGACCGGGGAACTCGCCGACGACATCAAGTCCAAGTACCTGGCCATCGGGCCGCAGGGCAACGCCTTCGAGGGCCGTGAGCCCTATACGGGGTGAAAGAGCCCCTGCCCCCTTCCCGAATCCAATGGCGAAGGCCAAAAGAAACGGCGAAAAGGAGGGGCAGGGGCTATCGGCTCATTCCGGGATGCTGGCCAGGCCCGGAGCCAGGAAACGGCGGCCGGTGACGCGCTCGCTGACGCCCTCGCGGTCGAGGTAGGGCGTCACCCCGCCGAGGTGGAACGGCCACCCGGCGCCGGTGATCAGACACAGGTCGATGTCCTGCGCCTCGGCCACCACACCCTCGTCCAGCATCAGCCGGATCTCCTCGGCGATGGCGTTCAGCGCCCGCTCGCGCACCTGCTCCTCGGTCAGCACGCTGTCTCCCACCTGGAAGAGCGAGGCGACCTCCGGGTCCAGCTCCGTCGTCCCGGGCAGGTACAGGCTCCGCTTGCCGGCCTCGACGACCCGGCCCAGGTTCTCCGAGACGGCGAACCGGTCGGGGAAGGCCTGGTGCAGTGTGCCCGCGACATGGTGGGCGACGGCCGGGCCGACCAGCTCCAGCAGCTGGATGGGCGACATGGGAAGCCCCAGCGGCGCCAGCGCCCGGTCGGCCACCTCGACGGGTGTGCCCTCGTCGATGGAGCGCAGCACCTCGCCGAGGAACCGGGTCAGCACCCGGTTGACGACGAAGGCGGGGGCGTCCTTGACGAGCACGGCCGTCTTCTTCAGCTTCTTGGCGACCCCGAAGGCGGTGGCCAGCGCGGCGTCGTCGGTCTTCTCGCCCCGGACGATCTCCAGCAGCGGCAGGATGGCCACCGGGTTGAAGAAGTGGAAGCCCACGACCCGCTCGGGGTGCTTGAGCTGGGAGGCCATCTCGCTGACGGACAGCGAGGAGGTGTTGGTGGCGAGGATGGCGTGCTCCGGCACGACTGCCTCGACCTCGGCGAACACCTTCTGCTTGACGCCCATCTCCTCGAAGACGGCCTCGATGACGAAGTCCGCGTCGGCGAAGGCGGCGGCCTTGTCGAGCGAGCCGGTCACCAGGGCCTTGAGGCGGTTGGCCTTGTCCTGGTTGACGCGGCCCTTGAGCAGCAGCTTGTCGATCTCCTCGTGGCAGTAGGCCACGCCCTTGTCCACGCGCTCCTGGTCGATGTCGGTCAGTACGACCGGCACCTCCAGCCGACGGGCGAACAGCAGTCCCAGCTGCGAGGCCATCAGACCGGCGCCGACCACGCCCACCTTGGTGACCGGACGCGCCAGGTCCTTGGAGGGGGCGCCCGCCGGGCGCTTGGCGCGCTTCTGCACGAGGTTGAAGGCGTAGATGCCGCTGCGCAGTTCGCCGCCCATGATCAGGTCGGCGAGGGCCTGGGTCTCGGCCTCGAAGCCCTGCCGCAGGTCGCCGTTCTTGGCGGCGGCGATGATGTCCAGGGCGCGGTAGGCGGCCGGAGCCGCGCCGTGCACCTTGCTGTCGGCGATCTGCCTGCCGCGCTCGACGGCCGCGTCCCACGCCTCGCCGCGGTCCACCTCGGGGCGTACGACGTCGATCTCGCCCTTGAGGACGGACGCCGTCCAGCGCAGCGACTCCTCCAGGAAGTCGGCGCCTTCGAACAGGGCGTCGGCGATGCCCAGTTCGTAGACCTTCTTGCCCTTGAGCTGGCGGTTCTGGTTGAGCGAGTTCTCGATGATGACGCTGACCGCGCGGTCGGCGCCGATCAGGTTCGGCAGCAGCGCGCAGCCGCCCCAGCCGGGGACGAGGCCCAGGAAGACCTCGGGCAGCGAGAAGGCGGGCAGCGCGGCGGAGACGGTGCGGTAGGTGCAGTGCAGCCCCACCTCGACGCCGCCGCCCATCGCCGCGCCGTTGTAGTACGCGAAGGTCGGCACGGCCAGGTTGGCGAGCCGGACGAAGACGTCGTGCCCGCCCTTGCCGATGGCGACCGCGTCCTCGTGCCGCTTCAGCAACTCGACGCCCTTGAGGTCCGCGCCGACGGCGAAGATGAAGGGCTTGCCGGTCAGCCCGACGCCCTTGATCTCGCCGTCCGCGGCCTCCTTCTCCACCTGGTCGATGGCGGCGTTCAGATTGGCCAGCGACTGCGGGCCGAAGGTGGTGGGCTTGGTGTGGTCCAGCCCGTTGTCCAGCGTGATGAGGGCGAACCGGCCCGCGCCGTAGGGCAGATCGAGGTGGCGGACGTGCGCCTGGGTGACGACCTCGTCGGGGAACAGCTCGGCCGCGCCCCTCAGCAGCTCGGTGGTGGTGTTGGCGCTCACTTGTTGCCCTCCCAGTGGGGGTTCTCCCAGATGACGGTCCCGCCCATGCCGAAGCCGACGCACATGGTGGTCAGGCCGTAGCGGACGTGCGGCTGCTCCTCGAACTGGCGGGCGAGCTGGTTCATCAGCCGTACCCCGGAGGAGGCCAGCGGGTGGCCGAAGGCGATGGCGCCGCCGTACTGGTTGACGCGCGGGTCGTCGTCGGCGATGCCGTAGTGGTCCAGCAGCGCGAGCACCTGGACGGCGAACGCCTCGTTGATCTCGAACAGGCCGATGTCGTCGATCGACAGTCCGGCCTTGGCCAGCGCCTTCTCGGTGGCCGGCACCGGGCCGACGCCCATCACCTCGGGCTCCACGCCGGCGAAGGCGTAGGACACCAGGCGCATCTTGACCGGCAGCCCCAGCTCCTGGGCCACGTCCTCGGCGGCGATGAGGGAGGCGGTGGCACCGTCGTTGAGACCGGCGGCGTTGCCCGGAGTGACGCGGCCGTGCGCGCGGAACGGGGTCTTGAGGCCGGCCAGGTTCTCCAGTGTGGTGCCGGGCCGCATCGGCTCGTCGGCGGTGGCCAGGCCCCAGCCGGTCTCCCCGCCCTCGGGCGAGGTGCGGCGCACGGAGATCGGGACCAGGTCGGGCTGGATGCGGTCGTTGGCGTAGGCCTTGGCCGCCTTCTCCTGGCTGCGCACCGCGAAGGCGTCGGCGCGCTCCTTGGTCAGGTGCGGGAAGCGGTCGTGCAGGTTCTCGGCGGTCATGCCCATGAACATCGCCGACTCGTCGACCAGCTTCTCCGAGACGAAGCGCGGGTTGGGGTCCACGCCCTCGCCCATCGGGTGGCGGCCCATGTGCTCGACGCCGCCGGCGACGACGATGTCGTAGGCGCCGAAGGCGATCGAGCCGGAGGTCGTCGTCACGGCCGTCATCGCGCCCGCGCACATCCGGTCGATGGAGAAGCCGGGCACGGTCTTCGGCAGCCCCGCGAGGATTCCGGCGGTGCGGCCCAGGGTCAGCCCCTGGTCACCGATCTGGGTGGTCGCGGCGACGGCGACCTCGTCGATGCGCTCCGGAGGCAGGTCGGGGTTGCGGCGCAGCAGCTCACGGATGCACTTGACGACCAGGTCGTCGGCGCGGGTCTCGTGATAGATGCCCTTGGGGCCCGCCTTGCCGAACGGTGTGCGAACGCCGTCGACGAAGACGACGTCCCTTGCGGTACGAGGCACGATGGCTCTCCTCCAGGTGCGGCCAGGGGTCTGTCGTCCCCCATGCTACTTGTCGGTAACCGCCTGGCAAGGGTTGCCCTCCTCACGGCTGGGCACGGTGCCGATCGCCGGGCGGCCGCCTCACACGGAGGCGGTGAGCGCGGCGCGCAGCAGCTCGGCGGTCTGGGCGATCTGCCACTCGCGCGCGCCCAGCGTCCGCAGCGCGCCGGAGACCGACTCCACCGTCACCTCCGCCGGAGGCTCCCAGCACAGCCGGCGCACCGTGTCCGGCGTCAGCAGGTTCTCCTGCGGCAGGTTCAGCTCCTCCGCGTGCTGGGTGACGGCGGCACGGGCCGCGGCCAGCCGGGCCGCGGCGGCCGGGTCCTTGTCGGCCCAGGACCGGGGCGGCGGGGGACCGTTGGTGGCCTGCGCCTGCTGCGGAAGCTCCTCCTCCGGCAGCGCGCGGGCCCGCTCGACGGCCGCCTGCCACTGGTCGAGCTGCTTGCGGCCCACCCGCTGACCGAAACCGGGCAGGGCGGCCAGCGCCCGCGCGTTCGACGGCATGGCCAGCGCCGCCTCCACGATCGCCGCGTCGGACAGCACCTTGCCCGGTGACACGTCCCGCTTGCGTGCCACCGCGTCCCGCGCCTGCCACAGCTCCCGTACGACGGCCATCTGCCGGCGCCGCCGCACCTTGTGCATGCCCGAGGTGCGGCGCCAGGGATCCTTGCGCGGCGGTGGGGCCGGAGCCGCCGCGATGGCCGCGAACTCCTCCTGGGCCCACTCCAGCTTGCCCTGCCGGGACAGCTCGTCCTCCAGCGCGTCCCGCAGATCCACCAGCAGCTCCACATCGAGCGCCGCGTACCGCAGCCAGGGTTCGGGCAGCGGACGCGTGGACCAGTCCACGGCGGAGTGGCCCTTCTCCAGGGCGTAGCCGAGCACGTTCTCCACCATCGCACCCAGTCCCACCCGGGCGAATCCGGCGAGCCGCCCGGCCAGCTCGGTGTCGAAGAGCCGCGTGGGCCGCATGCCTATTTCCCGCAGGCACGGCAGGTCCTGGCTGGCGGCGTGCAGCACCCACTCGGTGCCCGCCAGCGCGGCGTCGAGGCCCGACAGATCGGGGCAGGCCACCGGGTCGATCAGCGCGGTGCCCGCGCCCGCGCGGCGCAGCTGCACCAGATAGGCCCGCTGCCCGTACCGGTACCCGGACGCGCGCTCGGCGTCGACCGCCACCGGGCCGGACCCGGTGGCGAAGGCGTCGGTCACCCGCGCCAGCTCCTCGGCCGTCACGATGACGGGCGGGATGCCCTCGCGTGGTTCCAGGAGCGGGACCGGCGCCGGCGCTGCGTCCTGGAGGGGGGCCTGAGCTGCGGATGCTGATGCGGTCTCTTGGGCGTCGGTCACCAGTCAAGGGTATCCGCGCGCACGCAATGGCGAGCGCCCGCCGACGGAACGTTACGTCGACGGGCGCCCGGAGAGCCGAAGTGGTGGGGGAGGGAGCGGGAGTACCGGGGAGTAGGGGCAGGAGTCAGTGGATGATGCCCGTCCGCAGGGCGACGGCGACCATGCCCGCGCGGTCGCCGGTGCCCAGCTTGCGGGCGATCCGGGCGAGGTGGCTCTTGACGGTGAGCGCCGAAAGGCCCATCGACACGCCGATGGCCTTGTTGGACTGGCCTTCGGCCACCAGGCGCAGCACCTCGACCTCGCGGCCGGACAGCTCCCGGTAGCCGCCGGGGTGGCCGGGACCTCCGGGACCACCGCCCGGCCTGCGGTGCATACGGGCGGCAGCGGCGGCGCCGATGGGGGCGGCGCCGTGCCGGGTGGGCAGCGGGCCGCCCAGGTTGGTGCGGGTGCCGGTGACGACATAGCCCTTGACGCCGCCGGCCAGTGCGTTGCGTACGGCACCGATGTCGTCGGCGGCGGACAGCGCGAGACCGTTGGGCCAGCCCGCCGCCCTTGTCTCGGACAGCAGGCTGAGCCCGGAGCCGTCGGGCAGGTGGACGTCGGCCACGCAGATGTCGCGTGGGTTGCCGATTCGGGGGCGGGCCTCCGCGATGGACGACGCCTCGATCACGTCCCGCACGCCGAGAGCCCACAGATGGCGGGTCACGGTGGAACGGACGCGGGGGTCGGCCACGACGACCATGGCCGTCGGCTTGTTCGGGCGGTAGGCGACCAGGCTTGTGGGGTGCTCAAGGAGAACAGACACCGGGCCTCCTGAGGGAGTGGCTGTGGGGGACGGAACCGAACGAGTCGGGTATTCCGCGTGAAGGGTCACAGACTCCTTCGGCACCTTCTCCACCCCCCTTTAGAGAAAGATCACGAATTAGTGACCCGAAATTCCACAATCCCGTTTCCCCGGGCATTTTCCCCCGGCTGAAAACATTCCTTTGTCTACACAGAGACCGTCACGTCGGTGACCGGAATTGTGCGGCGTCTTTGTAGACAAAACGCCGCACCCGGCGGGAGGGGCTCCCGCCGGGTGCGGCGATGAAGGGGAGGACGGCGATGAAGGGGAAGACGGCGAGGAGGAGGGGCGCGCCCACCGGCAAGGGGCGGGGGCGCGGGAACCGCGATCAACCGCGATCCCCCCGACACAGCCGCAGGTCGGCGGTGGTCGGGGAGCAGGCACCAGGCACTCCCCCAGCAGAACAGGAGTGCCGGAAGAACGCTAGCGGGGACCCCGGCGCTGGGGCAGCTGCACCACGGAGGTGGCCTCCCCGGTCTCCGGGGGCAACCCCGCACACTGGCAGAGGAGTTCACACCAGGCGGTCAGATGCGCGGCCGCATCCGGAGTGGCGCCCTCGGGCGTCCAGCTCGCCCGGATCTCCAGCAACTCCTCCGCGGGGCGCTCCGCCAGCCCGCCGAAGTAGGCGGAACTCGACCGCGTCACCGTCCCGCTCGGCTGGGTGTACCCGGCGCCCCGCGCCTCCAGCGCCCCGGTCAGCCAGGTCCAGGTCACCTCGGGCAGCAGCGGGTCACCGGCGATCTCCGCCTCCAGCTCGGCCCGGCCGAGCGTGACCACCCGGAAGGTGCCCTGCCAGGACTCCTGGCCCTGCGGGTCGTGCAGCAGCACGAACCGTCCGTCGGCCAGTTCTGCGTCCGGGTCCTCCGGATCCGTCACCGTCGCCTCCAGTGCGAAGGAGTGCGGCGCCAGTCTCCGGGGTGCCGGGAGGGTGGCGAGCCTGATCTCGGGGCGCGGCCGGGTCTCGCTCAGCGCCGCGACAGCCGCCCGGAAAGGCGGCGGAGAGGAGTCCCCGCCCCCGCCACCGGAGCCTCCCGTCCCGCTGGTGTCTTCCACTCCGCCGGAGCCTCCCGCCTTCGCCGCCCGAGCCGCAGTCATGGGCCGAAGAGTAGGCGGACGGCGGGCTTCAGGCTGGTAAGGACACCCCATTAGGCCATGGGAGACTTCGGGTGTGAGTGGAGACGACCGCCCTGAGGGCCAGCCGACGCAGACACCGGACGTCGCAGCGAGCGCTGCGGCGGACACGGCCTCTTCACCGTTTCTCCGCGCGTGCCGCCGTGAGCCGGTGCCGCACACACCGGTGTGGTTCATGCGGCAGGCCGGCCGTTCGCTGCCCGAGTACCGCAAGGCACGCGAGGGCACCGCGATGCTGGAGTCGTGCATGCGGCCCGATCTGGTCGCCGAGATCACCCTCCAGCCCGTGCGGCGGCACAAGGTGGACGCCGCGATCTACTTCAGCGACATCGTCGTCCCCCTCAAGGCCATCGGCGTCGACGTCGACATCAAGCCGGGCGTCGGCCCCGTCGTCGAGAAGCCGATCCGCAGCCGGGCCGACCTGGAGCGGCTGCGGCCCCTGGATCCGGAGGACGTCTCCTATGTGACCGAGGCGGTCGGCATCCTCACCCGCGAGCTCGGCTCCACTCCGCTCATCGGCTTCGCCGGTGCGCCCTTCACACTGGCCAGCTATCTGGTCGAGGGCGGCCCCTCGAAGAACCACGAGCGCACCAAGGCGCTGATGTACGGCGACCCCGAACTGTGGGCGGAACTGCTGGACCGGCTCGCCGACATCACCGCCGCCTTCTTGAAGGTGCAGATCGAGGCAGGGGCCGCTGCGGTGCAGCTCTTCGACTCGTGGGTGGGCGCGCTGGCCCCGGAGGACTACCGGCGCAGCGTGCTGCCCGCCTCCGCGAAGGTCTTCGGGGCCGTCGCCGGTTACGGGGTGCCCCGGATCCACTTCGGTGTCGGCACCGGAGAGCTGCTCCCGCTGATGGGCGAGGCCGGCGCGGACGTGGTCGGCGCCGACTGGCGGGTCCCGGTGGACGAGGCGGCGCGCCGGGTGGGTCCCGGCAAGGCGATCCAGGGCAACCTCGATCCGGCCGTGCTCTTCGCCCCCCGCGAGGCGGTCGAGCGCCAGGCCGCCCGCATCCTGGAAGCCGCGCGGGGGCTGGAGGGGCACATCTTCAACCTCGGGCACGGTGTCCTGCCGGACACCGACCCGCAGGCGTTGACGGATCTGGTGGCCTACGTGCATGAGCGCTCGCGCTGAGGCGTGGGCCGGGGGCCGTGGGCGGTACGTGCTGGTTGCGGCCGTCTTTGATTCCGCCGGACCCTCGCCGTCGTGGTGTGCCGCCCTGGCGGCGGGAGGAGGCGGCAGAAGGGGAAGGTCCGGGGTGCGATCGGCGGCGGGTCAGTGGGTTCTCACTGCCGCTGCGGCCTTCCGGGCGGCGATCAGTACCGGGTCCCACACCGGGCTGAACGGTGGCGCGTAGCCCAGGTCGAGGGCGGTCATCTGCTCCACCGTCATGCCCGCGTGCAGGGCGACCGCGGCGATGTCCACGCGTTTGCCCGCGTTCTCCCGGCCCACGATCTGGACGCCGAGCAGTCGCCCCGAGCGGTGCTCGGCGAGCATCTTGACGTGGATCGGCCGGGTACCGGGGTAGTAGCCGGCCCTGGTGGTCGACTCGATGACCACGCTCGCGAACCGTAGTCCGACGGCGGTGGCCTGCGCCTCCAGCAGACCCGTCCTGGCGATCTCCAGATCGCACACCTTGCTGACCGCCGTGCCGACCACGCCGGGGAAGGTGGCGTAGCCGCCGCCGATGTTGGCGCCGATGACCTGCCCGTGCTTGTTCGCGTGCGTGCCCAGCGGTACGTGCTGGGGGCGGCCGGAGACGAGGTTGAGGACCTCCACGCAGTCGCCGCCCGACCAGATGTTCTCGTGGCCGCGGACCCGCATGCTCAGATCCGTCAGCAGCCCCCCGGACTCGCCCAGGGGCAGCCCCGCCTCGCGGGCCAGCGCGGTCGCGGGCCGCACGCCGAGGCCCAGTACGACCACATCGGCCGGGTATTCGGCGTCCTGGGTCGCCACCGCGCGGGCCCGCCCCTGTTGGTCGGTGAGGACCTCGGTGACGGCCGCGCCCAGTACGGTCTCGATGCCCAGCGAGCACATCGCCTCATGGACCAGCTTGCCCATGTCCGGGTCGAGGGTGGACATCGGCTGCTCGGCCTTCTCCAGCACCGTCACCTCGTAGCCGCGCTGGACGAACGCTTCGGCCATCTCCACGCCGATGTAGCCGGCCCCGACGACGACGGCCCTGCGCCGCCCGGACCCTCCACCGGCGGCCTCCACCTCCCGCTCCAGCCCGTCCAGCAGCTCCTGCCCGTCGTCGAGTGTCTGCACCCCGTACACGCCCTCGGCGTCGATTCCGGGCAGCGGCGGGCGCACGGGGACGGCGCCGGTGGCCAGCACCAGCTGGTCGTATCCCACCCACCGCTCGGTGCCCTCCTGCTCCCGTACCCGCACCCGCCGGCCGTCCACGTCCAGCTCGACCGCCTCGGTACGCATCCGCAGGTCGATGCCGCGCGAGCGGTGCTCCTCGGGTGAGCGGGCGATCAGCTTGTCGCGCTCGGGGACGGCACCGCTCACCCAGTACGGGATGCCGCACGCGGAGTACGAGGAGAACCGGCCCCGCTCGAAGGCCACGATCTCCAGTTCTCCTGGCTCCTTCAGCCGGCGTGCCTGCGCCGCCGCCGACATTCCCGTGGCATCGCCACCGATGACCACCATCCGCTCCGCTGCCGCCATCGCGGACGCTCCCTTCGCCGTACGGGCCGTACGGGGCCCACCGGACCTGCTGCCACTGACAGGGCCCACGCTATGCGCCGGTCACCGTTCTGCGAGACTTGCCCATATGCACGTACTCGTCATCGGGGGCGGTATCTCCGGGCTGGCCGCAGCGCACCAACTGCTGGCCTCCGGTGTGCGGGTGACCCTGTTGGAGGCCACCGACCGGCTCGGCGGCAAGCTGCGGGCGGGCAGTATCGCCGGGACCGCCGCCGTCGACCTGGGCGCGGAGTCCATGCTGGCCCGCCGTCCCGAGGCCGTGGAGCTGGCGCGCGCCGTGGGGCTCGGCGAACAGCTCCAGCCGCCGTCCGTCGCCGGGGGCGCGATCTGGACGCGCGGCGCCGTGCGTCCCATGCCCAAGGGGCATCTGATGGGTGTCCCTGGGGACCCGGCCGCGCTCGGCGGGGTGCTCTCACCCGAAGGGCTGGCCCGTATCGCCGAGGACGGGCGGCTGCCGCGTACCGAGGTCGGCGAGGACGTGGCCGTGGGCGACTACGTGGCACGAAGGCTCGGCCGGGAGGTCGTCGACCGGCTCGTGGAACCCCTGCTGGGCGGGGTGTACGCCGGTGACGCGTACCGGATCTCGATGCGCGCCGCCGTGCCGCAGCTGTACGAGGCGGCGCGCGGTGAGCGCTCCCTGCTGGCCGCGGTGCGTGCCGTCCAGGAGCGCGCGGCCACCTCTCCGGCCCCGCCGGGGCCGGTCTTCATGGGCCTCGAGGGCGGCGTCGGTCGGCTGCCCGCGGCCGTGGCCGAGGCGTGCACCGCCAAGGGCGCCGACATCCGGCTGAACACCCCTGTCACCCGGCTGGGCCGGGTGCTGTCCGAGGCCGGGTCCGGCTGGATCGCCGAGACCCCGCACGAGACGGTGCGGGCGGATGCCGTCGTGCTGGCGGCGCCCGCACCCGCCGCCGCCCGGCTGCTGGCCCCGCACGCGCCCGTCGCCGCCGCGGAGCTGGACACGGTCGAGTACGCCTCGATGGCCCTGGTCACACTGGCCTTCCGCAGGTCCGAGGCGGATCGCGTCCCGGACGGCAGCGGCTTTCTGGTGCCCCCGGTGGACGGCCGCGCCATCAAGGCGGCCACCTTCTCCGCGCACAAGTGGAGCTGGGTCGCGGCCCAGGACCCGTCCCTGTTCGTGCTGCGCACCTCGCTGGGCCGCTACGGCGAGGAGAGCACGCTGCAGCGGGACGACGCCGAACTGGTCGAGCTGTCGCTGCGCGACCTGCGCGCCGCCACCGGTCTGTGGGCGCGCCCCGTCGACACCCTCGTCTCCCGCTGGGACGGCGGCCTGCCGCAGTACCCGGTCGGACACCTTGAGCGCGTCGCCGCCATCCGGGCAGCCGTCGACGCGCTGCCAGGACTCGCCGTGGCCGGCGCCGTCTACGAGGGCGTGGGCATCCCGGCCTGCGTGGCCAGTGGCCGGCGCGCGGCCCGGCACGTCCTGCAACCAGCTCACGTACCGGAACCAGCCGAGTCAGCCAACGAGAACGGTGAGAAGACACGCCATGAGTGAGGCAGCGCAGAAGTCCCCCAACGCGGGCAAGAAGGCCAAGGACCTCAACGAGGTCATCCGCTACACCCTCTGGTCGGTCTTCCGGCTGCGCGATGTGCTGCCCGAGGACCGCGCCGGGTACGCGGACGAGGTGGAGGAGCTGTTCGGCCGGCTCGCCGACAAGGACGTGGTCGTCCGCGGTACCTACGACGTGTCCGGGCTGCGGGCCGACGCCGATGTGATGATCTGGTGGCACTCGGAGGACTCCGACGCACTCCAGGACGCCTACAACCGCTTCCGCCGCACCAAGCTGGGCCGGGCGCTGGAGCCCGTGTGGTCGAACATGGCGCTGCACCGCCCCGCGGAGTTCAACAAGTCGCACATCCCCGCGTTCCTCGCCGACGAGGAGCCGCGCGCCTATGTGAGCGTCTACCCGTTCGTTCGCAGCTACGAGTGGTACCTGCTGCCCGACGAGGACCGCCGCCGGATGCTCGCCGACCACGGCAAGATGGCCCGCGGCTTCCCCGACGTACGCGCCAACACCGTGCCGGCCTTCTCGCTGGGCGACTACGAGTGGATCCTCGCCTTCGAGGCCGATGAGCTGTACCGCATCGTCGACCTGATGCGGCACCTGCGCGGTTCCGAGGCCCGGCTCCACGTCCGTGAGGAGATCCCCTTCTTCACGGGCCGCCGCAAGCCGCTGAGCGAGCTGGTCGCGGGACTGGCGTAACCGGTAACCGACCCTTCAGCGCCCGGCCCGCGCGATGGCGGCCGGCGGTGACTTCTTCCCGGCGCCCGGCTCGGGCGCGGGCCGGGCGGCGCACTCCGCATGGTGGCCCGGTGTCCTGCCCTCGAAGAGGTACCGCTCGACGTGCTGGTCCACGCACGCGTTGCCGCCGGTCACCCCGTGGTTGCCCGCGCCGCGCTCGGTCACCAGTGCGGAGCCCGGCAGCCGGCGCCGGGTCTCCAGCGCGCCCTTGTAGGGGGTGGCCGCGTCCCGGGTCGCGGCCACCAGGAGTACGGGCGGCAGCTCCCCGGGTTCCGCGCGGACGTTCGTGGGGGTGGCCGATTCCGTCTTCCAGTAGGCGCACGGCAGGTTCATCCAGGCGTTGTTCCAGGTGTTGAACGGGGCCACCGCTGCGGTGGCGGTGTTGTCCCGGTCCCAGCGGGTCCAGTCGCGGGGCCAGGGAGCGTCCTGGCACTCGACGGCGTTGTAGACGGCGTTGCCGTTCTCCTCGCTCCCGGCCCGTTTCCTCTTGGGCGCCGCCACCTTCGCCAGCGCCTGCGGGTCGCCCTCGCGGAAGTCCGCGAGCGCCCGGGCGTACGGGGCCCAGGTCACGTCCGCGTAGCCGGTGTCCAAGAAGGCGTTCAGCAGTTCCCTGGAGCCGACCGTCCCGCCCGCCGGCTCACGGTCCACGGCTGCCCGTACGGCGTCGAAGGACTCCTGCACCTGGCGGGCCGTGCGGCCCAGCCGGTAGGTGTCGTGGTGCCGGGCGACCCATGTCTTCCAGTCCTCCCAGCGCCGCTGGAAGGCCCGGTTCTGGTCGAGGTTGGCCTGGTACCACACGCTGCCGGGGGACGGGTCGACCACGCTGTCCAGCACGAGGCGCCCCACATGGCCGGGGAAGAGGGTCGCGTAGACGGAGCCGATGTACGTGCCGTAGGACACGCCGAAGTAGTTGAGCTTGCGCTGCCCCAGCGCGGCGCGCAGCACATCCAGGTCGCGGGCGTTGTTCGGCGTCGTGTAGTGCCGCAGCCGGTCGGGCTGGGCCTCGGCGCACCCGGCGGCGTAGGCCGCGGCCTTCCGGTTCATGATCCGTTTGAACGCCCAGGTGGGGTGCTTGGGGGCGAAGTTCGGGCCCTTGAGGAACTCCTCGGGGTCCTGGCAGGAGAGCGGGTCGGAGCGGCCGACGCCGCGGGGGGCGTAGCCGATGAAGTCGTAGCGGGTGTTGAGGCGCTTCCACAGGCCGCCGAGCCGGGGATAGAGGGAGAAGCTCATCCCGTTGCCGCCCGGGCCCCCCGGGTTGTAGACGAGCGGCCCCAGGCGTTTGTCGGCGTCACCGGTGGCCCGGGCCCTGCTGACGGTGAGGGAGATGTGCTCGCCGTCCGGCCGCGCGTAGTCCACCGGGACCGAGACCGTGCCGCACTCGACGGACCGGGGCAGGCGCTCGGCGGCAGGACAGTGCCGCCACCGGATGCCGTCGGCGGCGGCCTCCCGGGCCGCCGCCGCGACACCGGCCGACTCCGGTACGCCGCCCGAAGGGCGGGAGTCACCGCGGGCGTCGGCCCCGGAGGCAGGCGCCAGGGCGAGGGCCAGGGCCAGGGCACCGGCTGTGGAGGGGATCGCTGCTGCACGCACTGGGGCTCCCGCTGGGTGTCGCTGTTGCTCCGTCAGCCATGCTCGGGGCACTGCCGTTCATATTGGATGCTCAGCGGCTCATACGAAGATGTAAAGCATCCTCATCCGGTGTCGCGGCACACCCCTCGGATGGGGTGTGCCGTGCATCGGCGGGGCACCGGGGGCCGAGGGCGGCTGTCCGGACCGGTCGGCCGCCTCAGCGGGGCGTCGGGCCGGTGCGGTGTCTGTACCAGCGTTTGAGCTCCCGGCGCGAGCGGCGGGGGAGCCGGGCCCGCTCCAGCACATACGCGGCGAAGTGCAGGGCGTCCCACCGGTAGTTGGCCTCCATGGGGCGCCCTGTGGCATAGGCGGTGAACAGCCTGCGGTACTCCGCCTCGCCGAGGAGGGCCGGCAGCTGAGGGGCCACCTTGGCGACGATGTCGGCGCGCTTGGCCCGCAGCGCCCCGGCCTGCACCCTGAGCCTGGCCGGATCGAAGCCCGGCGGCGCGGGCGCGTCGGCGACCAGCGCCGACAGCAGCGCCGCCTGCGCCCGGCCCAGCCGGGCCCGCGCGTCATCGGACACCGGTGGCCTCCTGACGCGCGGCGCGGACCACGGCACCGATCCGGTCCAGCTCCCCGGCCAGCTCGGCGAGCGGCGGGAAGTTCTCGTCGCGTTCCAGCAGTACACCGGGCGGCACCGTCCTGGCGCACAGCTGGGCCAGCACATCCAGCACCGGCGCGGTCACAGGATGGCCGTGGCTGTCGTGCCAGACGCCGTCACGTTCGACTCCGCCCGCCACATGGACGTAGGCGAGCGCCTCCAGCGGCAGCCGGTCCAGCGCGGCCACCGGGTCCTCGCCCCGGTTCACCCGGTTGGTGTGCAGATTGGCGACATCGATCAGCAGGCCCACTCCGGTGCGCTCGACCAGCTCGGCGAGGAACTCGCCCTCGCTCAGCTCCTCGTCCGGCCAGCTGATCAGGGCCGCGATGTTCTCCACGGCCAGCGGTACCGGCAGCGCGTCCTGCGCGATGCGGATGTTCTCGCACAGCACGTCCAGCGCATCCCGGGTGCGGGGTACCGGCAGCAGGTGACCCGCCTCCATCCGGGGCAGCCCGCTGCTGCCGCCGTCGGCCCGTACGAACGCGATGTGCTCCGTCACCAGGGGCGCGCCCAGGGCCTCGGCGCACTCCGCGAGCGCCGTGAGCCGTTCCGGGGCGGGACGCTCGGCACCTCCGAGGCCGAGCGCGACCCCGTGCGGCACCACGACCGTGCCGCGCGCCCGCAGCCGCAGCAGCGAGTCCGGGAGGTGTCCTGGACAGATGTTCTCCGCGACGACCTCGACCCAGTCGATGCCCGGCAGTGCCTCGATGCCGTCCGCGATCTCGGGCCGCCAGCCGATCCCGGTGCCCAACTGCTCCATCTCTCACTCCTCCCCGTGCCGCGCGGGGATCCCTCCCCGAGCCACGCGGGGGATTCCTGCTCGGTCGGCGGCGGTTCATGCGCGCCCGCCCGGTCTTCAGAGCCGCACTTGAGCTTCGGCCGGAGTGTGCTGCCGCGCTGCGCGCCTCACTTGTCGGGCGGCGCTCCGCGCGGGGCCGAGACCTCGACGA
>NZ_JAGPXJ010000125.1:0-16201 GCF_018070605.1 Streptomyces sp. B15 | reverse complement strand
CCAGTACCGCGTCCAGTTGGCGCCCCTTGAGCCGCCGCAGGGCGCCTGTGGTGATGACCAACTGCGGTGTGGTGCCCGGCAGCCACCAGGCGTCCGGCTTCTCGTCCTCCAGGACGAGAAGCGGCTCACCGGGCGAGGCGTCCTCACCCGGCAGTTGCGGCGCCCGCTCCCGCAGCTCCGCACGTCGCTTGCGGCGCCTGGCCCGCGCGTCCCTGATCTCCCGGAGCAGCATCGCGCCCGTCCACGCGCCCCCGCATGCCAGAAGCACACTCAGGGCCCCGGACCACGGTGTGTACGCGCTGGAGGTGTACGCCTCCGCGACGCCGTTCGGCGCCCCCGCGAAGACGTGGCTGCGCACCACCGTGAAGGCGGCCGCACCGGAGAGGGCCATGGCCAGCAGACAGCAGAGCAGTACCGCACCGACCACGCACTGCCACACCCACAGGGCGAGCACCGGTTCCCGGTCGGGCCACGAGCTGCGGGTCAGTACGCGCGGCGCGAGACCCGCGGCGAACAGGGCGAGCACCATCAGCGCGAGCGGGACCGTCATGCCGCTCAGCCTAAGAGGCCGTTACGAGACAGTGATACGTCTGACAGTGGAGAAGTGACGCGGCTCACTGCGCCGCGGCGTTTGGCGTTGCCGCGTGCTCGCCGCGGGCGACCCGGCCCCAGCGGTGGGGAACCGCTGCTCAGACCGTCAGCAGCATCGCGAACATCCCCGCCCCCATGGCCACTCTGCAGCCCGCCGCGACTCCGGCGTGCCGCACCACCGGCGGCGCCTCGGCCCTGATGCCGCCGTGGTGGCCCGCCAGGGCCGGCCGGGCCGCTCCCGTGGCAGCGGGCATCAAGCGCGTACCCGTCCACAGCACGTACGCCGCGAAGTACGCCAGCAGCGCTCCCGTCACCACGGGCACGCCACCGGCTTCGGAGTGATGTGCGCCCGCCCCTCCCGCCGGGGCGCCGAATGCCATGGCGAGTGCCATGTAGACCATCGCCGCGCCGCCGAGCAGATGGTGCAGCTGCTGCACGGGGGACATGCTCCCGTGCCGTCCGGTCGCCATCAGCATCAGCCACAGCTCGCGCATCAGCAGCACGCCGAAGACTGCGGTGAAAGCCCATGCCGAAGCCTTGTGCAGCGTCGGCGTCCCACCCCACAGCACGGGTACGGCCATGGCCGCCATGGCGAACCCCATCGCCGCCTCGCTCCGTGCCTCCGCCCGCTGTCCGCACCCGGCGCCGCGCGCCCGCAGCACGCACGAGACACCTGTCACCGCGCAGAGCGCCACCAGCAGCCACCCGACCGTGGCAGGGCCGTGCATCCGCTCACCCCCTCGCTCGCCGGGATGCTGCCCGTCCTCGCACCGCACACGGGAGCGCACGGGGGCAACGAGGGCGCGTCGGCGGCGGGGCGCTCGGAGGGGCCGCTCAGCGGGGCCGGGGCGCGGCGTGTCCCATCATCTCGGTGGCCTCCAGCAGCGGCATGCCGAGGTCCCGGTGCAGGATGCGGGCGTCGTCCGCGTGGTCGGGCAGGAACGAGTGGTCGCGGCGCCCGGTCCGGCTGTCGCCGTCCTTCTGCTCACCGTCCTCCTGCTGTTCGTCGAGTTCCGCCGCGCGCACATGGGTGCGGATGTGCCGGGTGAGGAGCCGCCAGGCGTAGGCGTTGGTGTGCGGGCTGCGCAGAGCCTGGTCCCACTGGTCGGCCAGTTCCGCGAAGGCCAGCCGTACAGCTGTGTCCGCCTGCCGCGCATCGGCCAGGCGGCTGTGCGCGTACGCGAGATACCGTTGCCGGTAAAGAGCGCAGAAAGCAGCGAACTCCACCGGCACATCTCGTTCTGGCTCCGGTGCGCCCGGCTTCCGGCCGGTGTCCGGGCGCACCGAATGTGCGGTGCAATGGTGTTCGCACGGCAAGGGCATACGAACGCTCAACGTTCTCTTCCCCTCCCATTCCCTCCGTTGCGGTCCCCCTACTGCCGGAAGCTACAGCTCATGACGGGCCGTACGCTACGAGCTTCTGCCGCGTGCAAATTCATCGGCAATTGCACGAGCAGCCGCCATGAACGGGAGACGCCAGCACGTCGAACTGCCGGGCGAGGAAAAGCCCTGTCTTCTTTCTCCTGTGATCGAAGTTGATCACCATCGGTGGTGCTGAGACCGTTCTCGATGCCTCATCTGTTCACTTGCCACAATCCCGGCTGTGAAGGCGGGAGAGGAAACCATCGGGGGACGTTGCGTGAATTTCACTCGTCAGAGTGGCGAACCGGTACGGCGTCCGAATCCCCCGCAATGTCCCCCACCGGCCGCCCCGGCAGCTGCAGCCGGATCGCCGCCCGGCACGCGGTCGTGTTGAATTGGAGTCCGCCGTCGAAAGGTTGGAGGTCGCTGTCAGCAGGGGCTCGGCTGCCGACCCGACGGGTGCGCGAGTGCCGGGCCCGATGTGGCCGGGCACGGACCACCTCCGACCCGAGCGGCGGCAACGGCCCGCCGGGGCCTTGGGCTGAGAACTGTCCGTGTTCTGATCGGTTTGGTGTGTGGGGGGTTTTTGGTGTCGGTTCCGGGTGTGGGCCCCGAGGGCGCGGGCGACGGTGTGCTGGTGGTGGCGGGCGTCGGCGGGGGGCTGATGGATGTCGGCGTCGTGGTGGCAGGCCTGGGCGGAGTGTCCTGGAGCGCGGCACTGGCCGGAGCCGGCGGTGAAGCCGTCGGCGGCAGAGGCGGCACGGGCGTCGTCGAACTGGTGGGCCCGGTCGACCCGCAGATGGTGCTGGCACGCGTGCGCCTGGTCGCCGGGGTGTCGGGCCAGCTTCTGGTCGTCATCGTCGGGGAGCTGCGCAAGGACCCGCGCAAGGGCGGACTGCACATCGGGCTCGGTGCGCCCGGCCAGCACTCGGCAGCGGTGCGCTACAGCGGTCTCCCGTGGGAGTGGCTGATAGGCGAGTTGGCCATAAGGCCCCCCAGGGCGACGACCGTCCTCCTGGACGTGGCGGCGGAGTCGGGCACCTGGGAGGCGATCCAGGCGGGCGGCTTGCCGCAGGCGCCGGGCGTCGGGGTCTTCGGCCGAGTGGTGCGGCACAGCCGGGAGTCGAAGTGGCGGCGGCTGAGGGGCGGCAACGAGCCGGTCGAACCGGTATACCTCCAAGAGTGTGTGCGCCTGTGGCGCGCGGGCGGCCGGTTGCCCTTCGCGGAGCTGCACGAGCGGGCCGCGGCCGTCTCCGGTACGACGGAGCACGAGCAGGCGCTGTTCGTCGCCTCGGCCACGGCCACCGTCGGCTTTCCCGCCCCGGTCTCGGATCCGGCGTCCGCTCCGGCTGCGGTGCCGGGAGCGGATCTGCCCAACGGCCATCGCCCCGGGGCAGCGCCCGCCCGGACCGGCTGGGAGCGCCAGGCCCACCCCGACCTGCCGGCCGAGTGGCAGCGCGGGAACGACCAGTCGCAGCCCGCTCCGCCGTCGACCCCGTACGCACCGTCCGCACCGGCGCCGGCCGCGCCCGAGAACGGCGCCACGGCCGTGCCCGAGAGCGGCACCGACCCCTGGCACCGGACCGCGCCGCAACCCGCGGCGGCCCGGCCCGCCGGTGCTCGACCGCCGGTGGCGGCCCGTGCCCCGCGTACCCAGCCGGTGGAGGACCCGCACGAGACGATCATGGCTGCCGCGCGGGCAGGCCGCCACGAGGAGGCCGAGGCGCTCGCGGCCGCCTGGGAGGACGCCGCCGAGCGCACCGAGGGCCCCGGCTCGGAGGGAGCGCTGCACTGGGTCGAGGTCCGAGCCGACCTCGCCCGCCTGGCCGGTTCCCCGGCCCGGAGCTGCGAACTGTGGCTGCAGGTCGCCCGGGGCCGCCTCGAACGAGGTGAGGCGGAGAACGCCCTGGAGGTGGAAGGCGCTGTCGACCGTGCTCACCACCAGTGGCAGTCGCTGGACGACGAGGACCTGGCCCGCGAACTGGCCCCCGAACTGATGCTCCTCCGCCGCCGGGTCCCCGGCCGCCAGCCCGGCGCGGTGCGGCTGGTCGAGGAACGCGCGGAGCGGCTGCTCGGTGGCGTCGAACAGTGAGGTCGAACAGCAACCGGACGGGGACAGCCCCAGGAGTGGCACCGGTTGGTCCTTTCGCAGCAGCCCCGGACCGGCGGACCAGCCACCCGGGGGCGTCTCCAGGACGCTGGGTCCCGCACTGTCCGTGACCCTCCGAAGGAGCGCACATGTCCCGTCGCACCGCGCTGACACTGGCGACACTGTTCGCGGCGACCGCTCTCGCCGTGCCCCCCGCCGCGGCCGCCGACGCGCCCACCCCGAAGTCCGGCGAGCTGACCTCGCGTGAACAGGCGGCACTCCAGATCGCTGAGCAGGCCCTGGGCAAGATTCTGGGCGGAGCCGTCACCCTGGGCGGCCACTGACGGCCGGCCGGTGCCGCGCGCGGCCTCGCTCGCCCTGTGCCCCGCGTTCGGATGCCTGCGCTTGGTGCCCCGCATTCGGCGACCTGCGTTCTGCTGCCCGCGCTCGGCGATCAGGCGGCCGCGGCCGGCCGCGGCCGGGCGGGGGAGGGCCGGTTTCGGGGGTGGCGCTGCCGGAGCGCCCGGTCCGGTTTCTCCCTCCGAACCGCCCCTCCATGATCAGTGAGCCGATTCACCGTGAGATGATCTTGCGCCGTCTGCCCTCTACACGGACGCTTGATCCGCTCGTACTGTGGCAGTTGTCACCGCGTCAACTCCCCGCCCCGAACGGAGATTGCGACTCACCGTGTCTGTTTCCGAGCCTTTGATTCTCGACCCCACCGGCAGTGACCCGCACGGTGAACACAAGGCCCTGCATGAACGCGGCCCGGCGACCCGGGTCGACCTGCTGGGTGTCACCGCCTGGTCGGTGAGCGACCCCGCGCTCCTCAAGAAGCTGCTCACCGGCCCGGACGTCTCCAAAGACGCACGGCAGCACTGGCCGCAGTTCGCGGAGACCGCCCCCACCTGGCCGCTGGCACTGTGGGTCGCGGTGGAGAACATGTTCACCTCCTACGGCAGCGACCACCGCAGACTGCGCCGGATGGTGGCACCGTCCTTCAGCGCGCGGCGTATCGCCGCCCTCACCGAGCGGGTCGAACGCATGGTCGACGACCTGCTGGACGAATTGGAGCGCACGCCCGAAGGAGAAGCGGCGGACGTGCGCGAGCTGTTCGCCTACCCGCTGCCGATCCAGGTCATCTGCCACCTCATGGGGGTGCCGGAGGAGCGCCGCGCGGGCTTCCGCAAGTTGGTCGACAACGTCTTCTCCACCACCCTCACCCCCGAGGAGGCCGCGGCCAACACGGCCAGCCTGTACGGGGTGCTCGACGATCTCATAGCCGAGAAGCGCGAGCGGCCGGGCGAGGACATGACCTCGCTCCTCATCGACACCCGGGACGAGGAGGGAGACGGCTCCGCGCTCACGGAGGCCGAGCTGCGTGACACGCTGCTGCTGATGATCAGCGCGGGCTACGAGACCACCGTCAACCTTCTCGACCAGGCCATCACCGTACTGTTGACCCACCCCGAGCAGATGGCGCTGGTGCGCGAGGGCCGCGTCGGCTGGTCCGACGTGGTCGAGGAGACCCTCCGC
Source organism: Streptomyces sp. B15 (assembly GCF_018070605.1). Classification (NCBI taxonomy): domain Bacteria; kingdom Bacillati; phylum Actinomycetota; class Actinomycetes; order Kitasatosporales; family Streptomycetaceae; genus Streptomyces; species Streptomyces sp. B15. Next base: position 10,623 of record NZ_JAGPXJ010000125.1, on the reverse strand, counting down.
TTCGAACCGGCCGTCAAGCATCTGCCGCTGCGCTTCGCGGTACGCGACATCGAACTGCCCGACGGACAGGTCATCGGCAAGGGCGAGCCGATCCTCGCCTCCTACGCGGCCGCCAACCGGCACCCGGACTGGCACGGTGAGACGGCCGACGTCTTCGACCTGACGCGCACGGCACCCGGCCCGGAGCACCTGGCCTTCGGCCACGGTGTGCACTTCTGCCTCGGTGCGCCTCTCGCCCGGCTGGAGGCCACCACGGCACTTGAGAAGTTCTTCGCCCGTTTCCCCGACGCCCGACTCGGGGTCCCGGTGGAGGAACTGCGCCCCGTCCCGTCCCTCATCAGCAACGGCCATCAGACCCTGCCGGTGGTGCTGCGCCCGGGGCCGGCCGGGATCCCCAGTTCCGCTTCCTAGCCGTCGCTCTCGGCGGCGTCGCGCTCATCACCGGTGCGGCGCCGCCGGGCGAGCAAGGTCGTGCCCGCGACCACGAGGCCGACGGCCGCGACCTTGGCCGCGCCGTGCAGATGCGTGAGCTCGTCCTGGGAGTCGAGGCCGCCGAGGAAGAGCGCGAGCCCGGCCCCGACGCCGAGCAGGATCAGCACGACACCGCCCGCGGGTCCCGTTCCGGCCCACCAGGGGCCGACGTCGGCCTGCTGCTGGTGGCGCTGCTCGGACTGCTCGTCGGTCACGCGGCTCTTCCTCTCCTCGGCTCTGTTTCGTACGGCTGTGCGCGCCCGTGCTCCGCTGACGCGGTTCACGGCGCGGTCGGGGTGGCGGTCGGGGTGTGGCGGTCAGCTTCCGGTGCCGGGCGAGAGCGGACCGATCGTCGGCACCGACGCCTCACCCGTGGCGGTGACAGGGCCGCCGGACCAGTCGACCCGGAGCGGGGCCCGCTGGTCGGGCGGGGTGAGCAGGGCGGCGTCCGGAGTGACCGTCCGGGTGCCCGTCATCTCCGGGTTGGCGTACGACAGCGGCGCCCACGCGCTCGCCCCGGAGGAGAGTTCGACCACCTGCGAGCTGCTGCCCTCCCGCTCCGGGGGGACGGAGACCTGATCACCGGCAGCGTTGATGAAGGCGAATCCCGGAAAGCCGTGCACCGTGCAGGTCCGGCCGGAACTGTTGGTGAAGACGAGCGCGTAGTGGTTCTGGCCCGCTCCCGGCCTGTTGGGGCCTATGGACGCGTTCAGCTCGGAGGCGGTGCACGCGGAACCCGGGGCGCCGGAGCCGGGCTGCGTGCCGTTCCCGCCGGTGTCACCGCTGTCGCCACTGCCGCCGGAACCGCCCGAAGTACCGGCTGAGCCGGCCGGTCGCCCGGAGCCGCCCGAGGCCGCCTCGGAGGACGACGCGGCGCCGCCCTTCGACTTCTTCTTCTCGTCGCCGTGGTCGCTCTTGCTCCCGCTGCTGCCCTTCTGCTTCTCGGGCGGGGTGACGCCGGCCGGCGCGGCGTCACCGTCGACCCGGCGCGGTTTCGAGGCGGCGCTGTCCTTCTCACCGCACCCGGCCAGCAGCACACCGGCCGTCAGCAACATGACGGCAACGGCCGCGGGTCTCGCCGGGCGCCGGACGCGGCAGCCGGACCGCGCGTACGGGCCGGGGCCCTCGCCGGTGGTCTCCCGGTCGCGCTGTCCCGCCACCGTGGTGGCGTGCGTGAGGTCCGCGTCCCGTGCCATTGCTGTCGTTCACTCCCTGTTCGTGCTGTCCCCGCCACCGCGGCCGAGCACAGTCTTGGACGGCGGGCCGGAGGGAAAAGTTCACGGTGATCGAAGATTTTTCCGGGTCCCCCACGGCACCCTAAGGGGGGACCGGCGATCCCCTGACAACTGCTGCCTTCCTCCCGTTCCCCGGCCGCCGCACCGTTGTGGTGCAGGCAGGTACTCACCACCGAACGGAGAACACGGCATGACACGCATCGCCCTCATCACCGGTGCCAACCGCGGACTGGGACGCAGCGCGGCGCTGCACCTCGCCGAGGCGGGCACCGACGTACTGCTCACCTACCGCTCGCACGCCGACGAGGCCGAGGCCGTCGTCGCGCAGATCCGGGCCATGGGCCGGACGGCGGTCGCGTTGCCGCTGGACGCCTCGGACACCGCCGCCTTCCCGGACTTCGTCGAGACCGTACGCGGCGCCCTCAAGGAGAACTGGGACCGCGAGGACTTCGACATCCTGCTCAACAACGCCGGCCACGGCGTCCAGAAGCCGTTCGCCCAGACCACCGAAGAGGAATTCGACGGGCTGATGAACGTCCATGTCAAGGGCGTCTTCTTCCTCACCCAGGCGCTGCTGCCGCTGCTCAGGGACGGCGGCCGCATCCTGAACACCTCCACCGGACTCACCCGTTTCATCGCTGTCGAGACCTCGGCGTACGCTGCCGCAAAGGGTGCCGTCGAGGTGCTCACCCGCTACCTCGCCAAGGAACTGGGACCGCGCGGCATCTCCGTCAACGCCATCGCGCCGGGCGCCACCGCGACCGACTTCGGCGGCGGTGCCGTCCGCGACAGTGAGGCGGCCAGGACCTCCCTCGGCTCGGTCACGGCGATGGGCAGGGTCGGGGAGCCCGACGACATCGGTGCCGCTACCGCGGCGCTGCTCGACGAGGGCACGTCCTGGATCACCGGACAGCGCGTCGAGGCATCGGGCGGCATGCTGCTGTAAGCGGCGGCCGGGCGGTCCCGGGCAGTCCCGGGCGGCCCAGCGGGAGAAACGCGATCAAGGAACGAGGGAAGAGGGAGCGTCGGACCGTGGACCGAGCACAGCTCGCGGACTTCCTGCGCACACGCCGGGAGGCTCTGCAACCGGAGGACGTGGGCCTGCCCCGCGGTCCGCGCCGTCGAACCACGGGGCTGCGGCGTGAGGAGGCGGCGGCCCTGAGCGGTATGTCCAGCGACTACTACAGCCGGCTGGAGCAGCAGCGCGGGCCGCAGCCGTCCGAACCGATGCTGGCGGCGATCGCCCGCGGGCTCCATCTGTCGCTCGCCGAGCGCGACCATCTGTTCCGTATCGCTGGGCACAATCCGCCCCCACGGACCGGCTCGGACCACATCGCGCCCGGACTGATGCGCATCCTGGGCCGTCTCGACGACACTCCGGCGCAGGTCCTCAACGAGTTGGCCGAGACGCTGTGGCAGACACCGTTGGCCACCGCCCTGGTCGGTGACGAGTCCCGGTTCACGGGAGCGGACCGCAGTATGTACTACCGCTGGTTCGCCCGCCCGGCCACCCGGCTGAGATACGCGGAGGAGGACCATGCGCGCCACAGCAGGTTCTTCGCCGCTGAGCTGCGCGCCGCCTACTCCCGGCAGGGCAAGGGCAGCCGGGCCGAGGCACTGGTGGAACGGCTGTTGGAGACCAGCGAGGAGTTCGCACAGTGCTGGAGCGCGCACGAGGTCGGTGTGCCCAGGGTGGAACCCAAGCGGTTCCACCACCCCGAACTGGGCGAGATCCAGCTGCACTGCCAGGTGCTTCTCGATCCGGACCAGGCCCAGGCACTGCTGGTCTACACGGCCACGCCGGGTTCGGAGAGCGACGAGAAGCTCCGCCTGCTGCCCGCCGTCGGCGCCCGCTCCGCGCAAGCCGAGATGTGACGCCGACGCCCTTCCCCCGCCCTCGGCTCCCTTGACCTCGACGTCGATGAAATGCAGCGCGCCTCAGAGGTACTGCGCCACGCCGTTGCCGAGTGACCAGTCGGCCGACTCGTTCTCGGTCACGGTGACGAACATGTTCCGCGGCTCTGTCGCCGCGTACTGCTGGGCGAGTTCGGCGATCCGCCGGTACAGGGCCTGCTTCTGCGCGGGGGTGCGCCCCGAGCGCATGGTGATCACCACGTAGACGATGCCGTCGTCGCGGTGCACCCCGGGATAGGTGTCGTAGCGAAGCGTGCTGTTGGTGCCGTCGTGGCCGACGAGGACCTGGAAGCGGTCGTCGGGCGGGATGCCGATCGTCTCGACCAGTGCGTCGTGCACGGCCCGGCCGAGCGCGTCGAGTCGCTCCGCGTCGGCCCGCAGCGCGTCGATACGGACAAAGGGCATGGCAGTGGCTCTCCTTCGGTGTGGCGGGCGGGCGCCCGTGGGTGTCGACGTACTGTACATACTAGTAGGTACAGTCATGGCCAGGAGGCTGCGGGAGTCGTCCCGCAGCCCCCTCCGTGCCGCGTCGCGCCGTGCCATGCCGCGCTGTGCCACGGCACGGCGGACACTCGGGTCACGGGCGTACGGCGGTGACCAGCCAGGCGGAGCTGCGCAGGCGCACCACGCCCTCGGTGTCCTCATGGCTGCGCAGGAGTTCGACCAGTGCACGGCGGGCCCGCGCGCCGGCCTCCGCGTCCACCTGGCCCAGCAGATGCCGGCCGGGGCCGGAGTCGAGCAGGAAGTCGGCCGCGTCCTGGGCGCCCTGTCCCCACCTCCCGGCTGCTTCCGTGCGCTCGACGGCGATGTCGGCGAACCCGGCCGGGGTCAGCACCTCGCGGACCCGCGCGGGGTCGGCGAGGGAGAACATGCCCGGCCCGCCCGTCGCGCCGAATTCGCCGATGGGCAGATGGTTGCGGAGTTCGGCGAGTGCCTGGAGCCACTCGTTCTGCTCGGCGTCCGCTGCGCAGATGAACGCGAGTCGGCCCCCGGAGCGCAGTCCGCGGCCGATGTTGGTGAAGGCGGCGACGGGGTCGGCGAAGAACATCACGCCGTAACGGCTGATCGCGACATCGAAGTCGCGTCCGGCCAAGGGGTGGACCTGGGCGTCGCCCTGCTCGAAGGTCACGTTGTCGAGGTGTTCCGCCCGTGCGGGGGCCTCCGCGCGCTCCAGCATGGGTCCGGAGAGGTCGACGCCGGTGGCGTGCCCGTCGGTGGCCCGGCGGGCCGCGAGCCGGGTGGTCGCGCCCGCGCCGCAGCCGATGTCCAGGACCGAGTCGCCGGGTGTGAGGGCTGCGGCGTCCAGCAGTGGCTGGTCGAACCCCTCGTTGACGGCGTCCCAGCGCTCCTGGCTGCGGGCCCAGTGCTGTCCCTCGTAACCGTTCCACGCCTGTGCCTGCTCGGTGTTGACGATCTGCTGCATGGCGAACCTCGACTTCCGGGAAGCTTAGTATGGGCGTGTGCCCAAAGCGTAGGAGCACAGTATGGGCGTGTGCCCATACTGTCCATCCGTCACTGTTCATCCTTCCGAAAGGTCCCTCATGTCCCCTCGTGGCGTGGCCGTCCCCGACATCCGCGAACGCCTCTTCGCCGCCGCCGAACGCGTCGTCGACCGTGGTGGCCCGGGTGCGTTGACGAGCAGGGCCGTCACCGACGAGGCGGGCTGCTCCAAAGGGATGCTGCACGCCCACTTCGGGGGCGGCCTGGACGAGTTCGTCGCCGAACTGGTCCTCGACCGCTTCTCGCGGACCGCCGCGCTCGCCGCCGAACTGCCGCAACGGGCAGGCCAGGAGACGGTCGCCGCGAACCTCGCCGCCGTGGGCACCGCGCTTCTCACCTCGGCGGGCCCGGCCATGGCGGGTCTCGCCGTCACCCGTCCCGGCGCTGCCGCCCGCTTCCGGGACGCGATGGCCGCCGGAGCCCCCGGCTTCGCATCGGTCCAGGAGGCCGTCGCCGCCTATCTGGCCGGCGAACAGCGTCTGGGCCGGGTGGCAGCCGAAGCGGACCCCGAGGCTCTCGCGCTCGCTCTGGTCGGCACCGCCCACCATCTGCTGATGACCAGCTGGCCAGGAGCCCCGGACCCCGCCGCGCAGCTCCACCGGGTGATCGCCGCCCTCGCCGCCTCCGGCGCGGCGCGCTGACCCACTCCGCGCACCCGTGATCAACTGCCCGACCACTGCGGGCAGTTGTCGGATCACCAGGATCACCCTGCCTCACTCGAACCCCTGTTGCCCGGCACGTGAGTTCCGTACTCTGGCCGAGGCACCAGTCACGTTCGAACCGACCGTCTCCCTTCTGACGCCGCATCAGGCGCGGGCGTGCCGAGGCGGGTCGTTGGACAGACAGGGGGAAGGTGTGAGCACAGGGCAGCATGCCGGAAAGACGCCGTTAGCGGGACAGCCCCCGCTGACCGACCAGGAACTGGCAAGCGCACTCAAGGCCGATCTGGCCGTCGTCGAAGACCTCATCCGCGACTCCATCCACTCCGAGGCGCCGCTGCTGCGCGAGGCGTCCCGCCACCTCATCGACGCGGGTGGCAAGCGGTACCGCCCGATGCTGACACTGCTCGCCGCCCGGTTCGGCAATCCGGACGACCCGGACGTGCTGCGTGCCGCGGCCGCATGCGAACTCGTGCACGCGGCGGCGCTGTGCCACGACGACGTCCTGGACGGCGCTTCGCTCAGACGCGGACGCACGAGCGTCAACGCGCGCTGGAGCGACGCCGTCGCCATCCTCACCGGGGACTTCCTGTTCGCGCAGGCGTTCCTGCTGCTGGCCGCCGTGCCGCAGCAGGAGGCGCGGCTGGAGGTCAACACTTTCGTGCGGCTGGTGACCGGGCAGATCCGGGAGATGACGGGACCCGCCGACGGCGAGGACCCGACCGACTACTACGTCACCATGGTCTCCGACAAGACCGCCTCGCTGCTCCGGGCCTGCGTGCGCCTCGGGGCGCTCACCTCGGGCGCGGGCGAGACGGTGGTACGGGCACTGGAGGAGTACGGGGACGCCTTCGGTGTCGCCTTCCAGATCTCGGACGACCTGCTGGACCTCTTCGGCCAGGAGGAGCGGTCCGGCAAGCGCCAGGGCACCGACCTCCTCAAGGGCGCGCCGACACTGCCGCTGCTGTACGCGCTCAGCGGGACCGGCCACGACAGCGAGCGGCTGCGCGAGATCCTCGGCCCCGTGCCAGGAACCGGGCGCCGTACCACGCTGACCGCCGAGGAGCGCGCCGAGGCGACCGAGTTGCTCCGCCGCCATCCGGCCGTCGAGCGGACCCGGGAACGGCTCGACGCCTACATCGCGCGTGCTCGCGCCGCGCTGGCACCGCTGTCCGAAGGGCCGGCCAAGGACACCCTCGAAGCACTGTGCGCGGGCGTCGCCCACCGGGCCGGCTGAGTACCGGCAGACCACTCGCAGCAGCAGTCCACACCATGGGGTTGCGATCTCTTGACCAGAACAGGCGCGATCCTGCGCGCCACAAGCGTCCGCTTCACAGCGCTGTACTTCCTGCCCTACTACACGGCCCTCGTCGCCGAGGGCCGTGCACGCTGGCAGTGGGTGGCCCTGGGAGCCGTCTACTGGTGCGCGCACGGCCTCGGCACCGAGTCCCTCAACAGGCTCGCCGACCGTACCGAGGACGAGATCAACCGTCCCGAACGCACCTCCCTGTGCCACCGGGCGGGCTTCCCGCTGCTACGGCGCGCGGCACTCGTCGGCTGGGGCACCGTGCTGGCGCTGGACGTCGTGCTGCTGATCGCGCACCCGGACTGGTGGCTGGCGCTGTTCCTCTTCCTCGCCGGCTTCAGCGGCGTCAACTACTCCTACGGACTGCGCCTGTCCCGTAACCGGTGGCTCGCCCCTCTGCTGCTGACCTTCCACTTCGGCGGCACGTTCGTGATCGGCACCGTGCTGGCGCAGGACCACTGGGACGCGCAGGTGCTGCGCGACTTCGCCGGGTACGGGCTGCCCTTCTTCGCCGTCGGCATGGTGACCCTGCTCGCGCTGGGCGGCGCCAAGGACCTCACCGACCTGGCGGGTGACGCCAGCATCGGCTACCACAGCGCGTGGATCGACCTGCTGCGGCGGCACGGCGCCCGGCTGGCGGCCGCCATGGTCGGCTCCACCTACTTCCTGGTCGCCCTCTTCGTGCTGACCGGTGCCTTCCCGCCGCGCTTCTGGCTGTGGCTGCTGCTGATCCCGGTGGCCGCGGCGCTGGGCCGCTGCCTGTGGCGGGCCGCGACACCGGGGGAGCGGCACGCGACGAGGGAGTTCTTCTACCAGTACTGGGTGCTGTCCCTGGCGGTCGCCGCGCTCTTGTACGCGCCCCGCTGGGAGCTCCTCCCCGGACTCGTGGGCGGCCTCGCCTTCTGGGCCGTCACCACCCAGCGTCTCCACTGGTCCGGCGGAGTCCGCCGGGAGACCGTACGCACCGCGGTCGCCCTGGTACGCGGCGGCCACCCGCGGCGGGGAGGGCCGCCTGCCGGCGCCGAGTACGCACAGGAACGAGAGGAGAGGACCGGATGACGACCCCCAGGACGGAGCAGGAGATACGCGCGGTCGTACGGGAGACCGCGCTGCGCATCTTCGAACTCGAACCCGAGGAACTGGCCGACGAGACCGACTTCGAGACGGCCGGCGGCGACTCGCTGCTGCGCCTGGAGTTGGTCGCCGCCCTCCGCGACCGGATCGGTGTGGAGTACTCCGTCGCCGACGAGACGGAGATGACCTCCGTGAAGGCGGCGGTGGAAGTCACCCGGCGCGCACTGGGGGTGTGAATGCGGCAGGGCCTCGCCCGTCGGGTCGTCGTCACCGGCGTCGGAGTCGTCTCCGCGCTCGGTGTCGGCGCCGAGGAGTTCTGGGCCGCCGCCCGCCGGGGACATGTGGGCACCGGTGACGTCACCCTCTTCGACACCGGCGACTGCCTCACCCACCGGGGCGGTGAGATCCGTGACTGGGCCCCGCCCTGGCCCGACGAGGCGTACGGGCACGGCCCGCTGACCCGCAGCGAGTCCTTCGTACTGGCGGCCACCCGGATGGCGCTGGCCGACGGCGGACTCGCGGACGGGCACGGCCGGCTCACCGGACCGTACGACGACACCCGGGTGGGCGCCTCGTTCGGCATCGTCGTGGGCAACAGGCCGGGGATCGAGGCGCCGTTGCGGGCGGCACACCTCCCGGAGCAGGACGCGGGCACACCACCGGGCCCCGCGTCGCACACCGCCCCGTCCCACCCGTGGCACCGCCGGACGCCCCCCGCGCACAACCCCTTCCGGATCAGCGCGCTGCCCGCTGCCGCCTTCGGGCTGTACGGGCCGAACCTGCTGCTGCCCACCGCCTGCGCCGCCGGCAACGGCGCCGTCGCACACGCCGCCGACGCCGTCGCGGCGGGCCGCGCCGACGCGATGCTCGCGGGTGGCACCGACGAGCTGTCCGAAGCGATGTTCCTGATGTTCACCAGCTTCCGCGCACTCTCCCCGGACGTGGTACGGCCCTTCGACACGCACCGCGCCGGACTGCTGCTCGGCGAGGGCTCGGCCGTGCTGCTGCTGGAGGCCGAGGACAGCGCCCGCGCCCGGGGCGCCCCCGTCCTCGCCGTCGTCGCCGGGCACGGCAACTACTCCGACGCCCACCACATGACCGCCCCGCACCCCGAGGGGCAGGGCGCCACCCGTTCGATGCGGGCCGCACTGCGCATGGCGGGGCTCGCCCCCGACGACATCGACTGCGTCAGCGCGCACGGCACCGGCACCCCCGCCAACGACGCCGTCGAAGCCAGGGCCCTCGCCGAGGTCTTCGGGGGCGGTCACCGGCACGCCCCGCTGCCGGTGACCGCCCTCAAATCACTGCTCGGCCACGCACAGGGCGCGGCAGGGGCCCTCGCCGCCGCCGCCTGCGTGCTGGCCCTGCGGGACGGTGTCGTCCCGCCCACCGCCAACGTGGAAGCGCCCGATCCGGACTGCCTCACCGACGACTTCGCGCTCGTGCGCGACCGGCCCCGGCGGTTGCCGCTGCGCGCGGTGATGAACAACGCGTTCGGCTTCGGCGGCAACAACTGCTGCGTGGTCTTCACCCGGCCCGACACCGAGCCGGCGCGGCGCGGCCCAGGAACGGGGGAGCGGGCATGAGGGAGGTGGTGGTCACCGGCGTCGGCGCGCTCACCTCGGCGGGGGTGGGGCACGAGGTACTGCGGCAGCGCGCCGTCGGCGGCGCCTCGGCGCGCCACGAGGTGGAACGCACCCTGCCCGCGCCGCCGGGGCAGCCTGCGACGCCACCGGTGCGGGTGGCCGCGCTCCCGCCCTACGACCCCGCCGAGCACCTGGGCAAGAAGGGCATCCGGACGCTGAGCGCGGAGAGCAAGGCGTTCGGCGTCGCCGCCGTGCACGCCTGCCGGCACGCCGGGCTGCCCGTCTCCTGGGAACAGGACCCGTCCGTGGGTATCGCGGCCGGCACCACGAGCGGCGGTCTGGAGGACTACGCGGCGCTGTTCGCCGCCCGGCTCGCACGCGGTGTCCGCGGCGTCAACCCCGCGCAGGGCCCGCAGACCGGGCTGAACGCACCCGCCTCCGCCGTCTCCATCCTCACCGGAGCCGCCGGTCCGAACCTCACCGTCTCCACCGGACGCGCCGCGTCCCTCGACGCGCTCGCCGCGGCGGCCCGCGCCATCGACTCCGGCGCTGCGACCACCATGCTCGCGGGCGGGGTCCAACTCCTCGGCTACGCCGAACTGACCGCACGCCGCCGCGCGGCACCGGGCCCCGGGCCCGGCCCGGAGCCCGGCTGCGGCTTCGAGACCGTCGCGGGCGAGGCGGCCGTGGTCCTCGTCCTGGAGGACGCGGCGGCGGCCCGGGCCCGGGGCGCCCGACCGCTGGCCCGCCTGCTGGGCGCCGGCTCGGCCTTCGGCCCGCCCGCCACCCGCCCCCGGCAGCGGGCCGCCCCCGCCGCGCGGGGCGAGGCGGGGCGGGCCCGCCCCCCGCCCACCGCGCCCCCGACCCCCCCCGGCCCC
>NZ_JAGPXJ010000124.1:0-16246 GCF_018070605.1 Streptomyces sp. B15 | reverse complement strand
AGGAGTGGGACACCTTCCTGGCGGCGGTCGCGGCCCGCCCGGTGGCTGCGGCGGCGCTGCTGGACGGGGAGATACCGCCCGGCGTGGTGGCCGCGGCGCGGTCGGCGGGTGTGCGTCTCCTCCCCGACGCGGGAGAGCTCGTCCCCGCCTGCAGCTGCCCGGATCAGGGGCACCCGTGCAAGCACGCGGCGGCGCTCGGTTACGAGACCGGCCGGCTGCTGGACGCCGACCCGTGGGCACTGCTGCTGGTGCGCGGCCGGGGAGCGGATGCCGTACGGGAGGAAGTGGCCCGCAGGAGCGCGCGGCAGGCGAGTGCCGCTCCGGCGGCGCCGGCCGGCTCCGGCGTCCCTGGAGCGCCCGAAGGGGTGCGCCCCGAGCCCGCCGTCGGCTCCGAGACCCCGCACGGCCGGAGTGGCGAAAAGGTGGCCGCCCTGCTGCCCGAGCGGCAGCAGCCGCACAGCACCGTGCCCGCGGCGGAGGTGTTCGCCACCCCCGTACGGCCGCCCCTGCCCGAGCCGCTGCCGCTGCCGGACGTTGCGGCCGAGTCGGTCGTCTACCCCGACCTGCCGGGCGCGCCCAGTGCCGACGCTCTCACGTTCCTGGCGACCGACGCGGCCACTCGGGCCCGGCTCGCCCTCGCGGCGGTCCCGGCGGCACAGGGCGACGGTGGGGAAGGGGACGGAGGCGAGCACGGCGGCGGCGAGGGAGGCGGCGGTCAGGGAGGCGCCGACCCGCTCTCCGAGCTCTCGCTCTGGCACGACACCATCCGTCTCGCGGCCACGCACCCGCAGCTGACCGGGCGCCGTACCCTCTCCTCGCTCTTCGCCGGTCTGGCGCGGTCGGCGGGCCGGGACGCGCTGGAGCTGGCCCGGGCCGCCGCGGCCTGGCGCCAGGGCGGTCCGGCGGGGCTCGCGGTGCTGGAAGCGGCCTGGGACCCGCCCGCGGGCGACTTCGACCGCGGGCGCAGCGCCCTGGCGTCCCTGGGCATCGCGATGACCATTCACCGCAACCACCTCACCCACGCCGCCCGTCCCGTCCAACTCCGGTACGGGCGGGACGGCCGCTGGTATCCCTACCGGGCGGGCCCCGAGGAGGCCGGGCAACCGGACGCCCCCGACTGGTGGCCGGAAGGCCCCTCCGCGGCCGATCCGGTGCAGGCTCTCACCGGGCTCCGGGAGCACTGACCGCTCAGGGCCCGCCCGAGTCGGCCGCGTAGCGTCCGGTCCTTTTGGAGGCGTCGTGCCGGCTCCGATACGCGCTGGCCCGGCCCGTCTCCAGGGAGAGTTACGCGTCGAGCGCCGTGTCGCGGGTGACCTTCTCCCAGCCCTCGACCTCCGTGCGGACACGGTCGAGATGGCCGAGGACGGCGTCCACGGCGTCGTCACCCAGCGGAAGATGCAGGGGAGTCCGGTCGGCGTCGAGCGCGGTGCGGATCGCGGCGGCTGCCTTGGCCGGATCGCCGGGCTGCAGGCCGTTGCTGGACTCGATCATGCGGCGGGTGGCCCCGACGGTGTCCGCGTACGGTCCCGTCTCCTCGCTGGCGGTGCCGGCGCTGAACAGGCCGGTGCGGAACGAGCCGGGTTCGACGATCAGCACCTTGATCCCGTACGGCGCCACCTCGTCGGCCAGCGCCTCGGACATCCCCTCCAGTGCGAACTTCGTGGCGCTGTACGCACCGAAGCCGGCGAAGGAGAGCTGACCACCCATGCTGCTGAGCTGCACGATGGCGCCCGAGCGACGTTCTCGCATGTGCGGCAGGACGGCACGGACGAGGGCGGCGGGGCCGAAGAGGTGGACGTCGAACAGGGCACGCAGTTCGGCCTCGGTGGTCTCCTCCAGGGCGCCGACGTGGGTGCGTCCGGCGTTGTTGACCAGGACGTCGATCCGGCCGTGCCGGGCTATCGCCTCGGCGGCGACGGACGCTGCCCGCTCGCCGTCGGTGACATCCATCTGGACGGGATCCACCTGGTCGGGGTGCGCGGCGACCAGATCGTCCAGCGTCGAGGTGCGGCGGACCGCCGCCACGACGATGTCACCCGCGGCCACGGCCGCCTCGGTGATCGCCCGCCCGAACCCGCTGTTGGCGCCCGTCACCAGCCACACTCTGCTCATCGGTTCTCCGTCTCTCTTCCGCGCTCGACGTGCCCCGTCCCGGCTGCGTTCCGGTTGGCCGGGGGAGGGGCTGATGGGAAGCAAGCCTCTGGGCAATTCCGGCGCGCGTCCAAGACCTTTCGTGATAGCCAACGGTTATGGATGTGCACGGTCGGGATCTGCGCTACTTCGTCGCCGTGGCGGAGGAACTGCATTTCACCCGGGCCGCTGAGCGTTTGTTCGTCTCACAGCCCGCTTTGAGCAAACAGATCCGCATGCTGGAGCGGACGCTCGGCACTCCCCTCTTCGAGCGGGACCGGCGGTCCGTGACGCTGACGCGTGCCGGTGCCGTCCTGCTGCCCTACGCCCAGCGAGGGCTGGCCGAGTGGCAGGCGGGCCGGGATGCGGTGGAGGCCGTCAAGGCGGCGCAGCAGGCGGGCCTGCTGATCGGTATGAGCACCAGCCCCGGGCGCGGTGGCCTGCTGCCCGCCATCCGGTCGCGTGTCACGGCCGAGCACCCCGAAGCGCTGCTGACCGTCCGGCAGTTCAGCTGGGACGACTCCACGGCGGGGCTGGCCGACGGCACCAGCGATGTGGCCTTCGTCTGGCTGCCGCTGCCCGAGCCGGAGCGCTACCGCTGGACCGTGGTGGCACAGGAGCCGCGGCTGGTGGCCTTGCCCGAGACCCACCGTCTGGCCCGGCGCGCGGCCGTCGACTTCGCGGACCTGTTCGACGAGCCGTTCCTCGCCCTGCCGAAGAGCGCGGGGCCGTTGCGCGACTACTGGCTCGCCACGGATGCCCGCGACGGCAGGGAGCCGGTCATCGGCACAGAGGTCAGCAGTTCCGAGGAGACCTACGAAGCCCTCGTCGGCGGACAGGGCGTGTGCCTGTTGGCGCGCGGAAACGCACCGCTGCTGGTGCGGGGCGGTGTGGTGACGCGCGAGGTCCTCGGGCTCTCCCCGAGCCGACTGGCGGTCGCCTGCCGCGTGGAGGACGACCGCCTGCCCGTCCACGCCTATCTGCGGGCGGCGGCCGGTGTGGCCGGTCTGTGATCTCCCCGACCGGTTGGAGGGGACAGCGGTGAACTGCCGGACGGCGCCGGCGCCCGGGCGTCCACCCGCGCCGCGCACACGAGGCGTTTGGTCAGGCCGAGGCGTTCGTGATCCTCGTGCCTTGTACGGCCCGGATGATCTGCGCGTCGCCATCAGCCGCACGTGCGATGTCCGAGACCGTCCCCAACTCTTCCGTGTGCAGTACCTGTCAGGCGCTGCGGGCACCACTGTGACCGTCATCACGGCTCTAACGTGTCGGGAACCTGTCCGGACTTGCGGCCGAGCGTCGGGCGGTGCCAAGTCCCGTACGGGGGCTGGGAGATGAGTGGGGGGTCGCTGAACAGGTTTTGACCGGACATGACCGCTTGTTGACCCTTCTTGGCCCACTGGGTGGGTACACGCCGGCCCTCGTGTTACAGGCCTGTGGCCCCGGTCGGGCGTTCTGTCACCTCTGGCGAGTACTCTGCGCCGAACGCACAGACAGCGCCGTACAACGCGGCGAACGGAGCGAGGAGCGGTCCGATGGCCTTTCGTAAGGCGACGATGAAGAAGCAGGTGGCCGAGGCCATTGCCCAACAGGCGCCCGGGGACCGGCCGCTGGTCTCGGTCGGAGCGGTCGCGGGTCCGACCCCGTGGCTGAGCGTCGGTTTCCTCGGTCTGATCGGCCAGTTCCTGATCAAGTACTACTTCATCACGGTCACCGAACAGGCCCTCCTGGTGCAGCGGATGTCCCGTTTCTCGCAGCGGCCGAAGGAGATCGTGCACGCCATCCCGCGCGACCAGGCACGCTCCCTCTTCGGCGAGATCCAGCTCAACCCGCTGTGGAGCTTCTACCACATGGCGCTGCCGGGCGAGGCCAAGCCGGTGCGCATCAACGTCCACCGCATGTGGCGCAACGAGTTGGAGGAACTGCTCGCCGTCGTCGGCGGCGCTCCGGGCCGGCAGGGCGCTCCGCAGGGGTACGCGCCGCAGCAGGGCTACGCTCCCCCGGCCCAGCCCCAGCAGGGCTACGCGCCTCAGCCCCCGCAGGGCCAGCCGCAGGGCCAGCCCTATGCCCAGCCCCAGGCCCCCGGCGGCTACCAGCAGCCGCAGCAACCCCAGCAGCCCCAGCCCGGCCAGCAGTACAACGCCCCGCAGGCTCCCGGTGCCCCGGCGGCCCCGCCCCAGCAGTACCAGCCGCAGCCCGGCCAGTACTACGGCGATCCGGGTCAGCAGCAGGGCGGTGCCCCCGCCGACCCCCGCAGCAACCCGTACGGGTGATGCTCGCCGGCTGCTCGCCGACCGGCTGACCCCTTCGCACGGCGCCGCGTTCTTCCGACGCGGCGCCGTCGGTGTGTCCGCGACGCTGTCGTGACGACGGCCGGGACCGACACCATCGGCGTGAGCTGGCGCCCTGCGCGGCCCCCGGGATCAACGCCGGTCGGTGGCCGATAGCTTGAGACCATGAGTCAGCCGGTCGGTCAGCGGGACGAGGAGTACGAGCGGTTTCCCGGCAGGGAGGGGGCGACCGCGACGGTCGAGGTGGATCCGCGTGCGGTCGGGGCGGTGCGTATGACATACGCACCCGATCCGGACGGCGACCCTGACCCCGGAGAGATCGTATGGACGTGGGTGCCCTACGAGGAGGCCGACGGCCGGGGCAAGGACCGGCCGGTGCTGGTCGTCGCGCAGGAGGGTCACCGTGACGGGTCGCCTGTCCTGGCCGTACAGCTCACCTCCAGGGCCAGGGACGGCGGCCAGGAGTGGATGCCGCTGGGTTCCGGCCCCTGGGACCGGGAGGGGCGGGAGTCGTGGGTGGGGCTCGATCGGGTGTTGCGGGTGCACCCCGACGGTATGCGGCGCGAAGCGTGCGCCCTGGACCGGGCACGCTTCAACGCAGTGGTGCACCGCCTCCAGCAGGTGCACGGCTGGCGCTGAGCCGGCCCCATCAAGCAACAGCCCACCAACGACAGGCCGACGTGCCGCGGAGCCTGCGGGCGAAGAAGCCGCAAAGCTGAAAAGCTGAAAGGCCGCAAGTCCCGGGCTGCGGGGAACAGGGGAACAGCTGGCCGCAGCACGGGTGTTGCACCGTTGTTCAGCGCCAACGGGGGCGCACGCGACGAAAGGCGGAACGGAATGTCGGCCACAGCGCAGAGCACGGAGGAGCACGGAGCGGCTTCGCAGTTGGCGGCGATGCCCGAGGACTGGACCCGGGCGCTGGCAGTTGTCGCACACCCGGACGACCTGGAGTACGGCGCTGCCGCCGCGGTCGCCGAGTGGACGGCGCAGGGCAAGGACGTCACCTATCTGCTGGCCACCCGGGGCGAGGCGGGCATCGACACCATGGAGCCCGCCGAGGCCGCACGCGTACGCGAGGCCGAACAGCGCGCCAGTGCGGCGGTCGTAGGGGTGTCCGAGGTGGAGTTCCTCGACCATCGCGACGGTGTTCTGGAGGAGGGCCCGGGTCTGCGCAGGGACATCGCGGCGGTGATCCGCAGGCACCGGCCCGAACTGGTTCTCACCATCAACCACCACGACACCTGGGGTGCTGGTCCCGGCAGCCCCTGGAACACCCCCGACCACCGCGCACTGGGCCGTTCCGTCCTCGACGCCGTAGGGGACGCGGGCAACCGGTGGATCTTCAGCGACCAGCTGGAGAAGGACGGCGTCCTGCCCTGGGGCGGGGTGCGGTGGGTGGCCGTCGCCGCCTCGCCGGCCGTCACCCACGCGGTGTCGGTGGGGGAGGAGGCGGCCCGCAAGGGGCTCGCCTCGCTGTTGGAGCACCGCTCCTACATCGAGGCGCTGACCGACGAGGACCCCGAAGAGTACGCGCGTTCGATCGTCTACGGAGGCCTCGACCTGTACGGCCGTCAGAACGGTGGCCGCCGCTCGGTCGCCTTCGAGCTCCACGCCCGCTGATCCGCTCCGCTGCGTGGGCGGCAGGCGACGGTACCGGGCCCCTCTCCGCCGTGGCGGCGCGGAGAGGGGCGTCCGCGGACGGGGTGGCGGGGCCGGCCGTTCCCTGCCGTCCGGTCAGCGCCGTACCGCGACGGCCACCGTCAGCACGGCCACCGGAACGAGCAGCGCGGCAGCCAGCAGGTTGAGCCAGCCGTAACCCGCCTGGGCGACGACGAGACCGGAGAGCGCGGCACCGACACCGGCGGCAGAGTTCATGATCATGTCCGAGAAGCCCTGCACGGCGGCGCGGGCATGCTGCGGGATGGAGTCGGTCAGCAGCGCGGAGCCGGCGACCAGCCCCGCCGACCAGCCCAGGCCCAGCAGGAACAGTCCGGCGGCGGACTGCGCGTGGTTCCCGTTCGCCGTCCCGGCCAGTGCGGTGGCGCACCCCAGCAGGGCCACCCCGCTCAGGATCACGCTGAACCGGCCGATCCGGTCCGCGAGCCAGCCCACCACGGGCGAGAACGCGTACATGCCGGCGATGTGACCGCTGATGACGAGCCCGATCAGCTCCACCCCGGCGCCGTGTCCGCCCAGGTCGACGGGGGTCATCACCATGACGGAGACCATCACCGTGTGCGAGCCCGCTATCGCGGCGAGGGCGACCCTGGCATGCGCCGAGGCCGCCACCGCGGCCAGCCCGGCCCGCAGCGACCGTCCGTCGCCGTCCTCCTCCGCCTCTCGAGTGCGCGCTTCCGGGGCGTCGTCCAGGGTGTTGTTCGCGGCGCCGTTTTGTTCGGCCCGGGCCAGGGCACGGGCCGTCAGCAGCGGGTCGGGCCGCAGCAGCAGGTGCAGCAGCACCCCGGCCGCCAGGAACACCCCGGTGCCCCACAGGAAGGGGCCCGCTGCTTCGGGCACACCGAGGCCGGCCACGCTCTGCCCGGCCGGCGCCGCGATGTTCGGACCCAGCACGGCGCCGATGGTGGTCGCCCACACGACCGTGGAGATGGCTCGCGCCCGGTGCAGCGGCTCGGCGAGGTCGGCGGCGGCGAAGCGCGCCTGGAGGTTGGCGGTGTTACTGGCGCCGAAGGCGGCCATGCCCACCAGCAGCAGGGGGAAGTTCCGCATCGCGGCTCCCGCCACCACCACGAGCCCGCCGACGGCGGCCACCGCGTACGCGGAGGTCAGTCCGACGCGCCGGCCGCGGCGTGCCATCAGGGCCGCGAACGGCAGCGACAGCAGTGCCGTCCCGACGACGGAGGAGGTGGACGCCAGACCGGCCACGGCCTCCGAGCCCCCGATCTCCTCGGCCAGCACGGCCGCGAGCGCGACCGCGGTGGAGACCCCCAGGCCGCCGAGGATCTGGCTGAGGACCAGGGCCAGCCGCACGCGCCGCCGCACGGCCCGCAGATCCGTCCCCCCGAGCACCGGGAGCTGTTCTTGTGGCCCGCCGGGAGCGCCGTGCGGCAGTCCGCCGACCGCCTTCCCGGCCGATCGCCTTGCCGTGCCCGGGGCTGTTTCCGTCGCTGCTTCCGCTGCTGCCTCCCCCGCTGCGCGTCCCGCGTCCCCCGCCGGGTCCCCGGCTATGTCCCCCGGTGTGTCACCACCGTCGGCCGTGTCACGAATGTCAGTCACGCCGCGCAGTCTGACACCGCGCGCCCTTCGCCACCACGGACTTGTGGCGGCCTCGGGGCGGGTCAGAACAGGGGCTGCGGCAGAAGGCCCTCCAGGGCGAGAAGGGCGCGCTTGGTTTCGAGGCCGCCGCCGAAGCCGCCTATCGCGCCGGAGCTCTCCAGCACGCGGTGACAGGGCACCACGACGGGCAGCGGGTTGGCGCCCATCGCCACACCGACCGCGCGTGCGGCGCCCGGGTCGCCCACGCGCAGCGCGAGGTCCTGATAGCCGACCGTCGTCCCGTACGGCACATGGGCCGCCAGTTCGCGCAGCACGCGCTCGTTGAAGCCGCCCGTCAGCGACCAGTCCAGCGGGACGTCGACCGAGACGGGGGAGCCCGCGAAATAGCGGTCGAGCGCGGCACCGGTCGCCGCGAGGTGCCCGGAGGGCGCGTCAGGGTGCTCGGCGGGCAGCGGCTCGCTGCCCAGACGTGCGGAGAGCTGGGAGAGGGCCCGGTCCAGCGTGCGTCCTCTCGCGTGGAAGACGACGTTGACCAGGCCCTTCTCGGTGGCCGCGAGCAGCAGCGGCCCGATGGGCGTCTCCCGCAGGGTCCAGGCCGTCGGCCGCACCGGGGTGTCAGTCATATCGGAACCCTAGAGGCTCCCACCGACAATCCCCGGTGGCAGCCGTCCGGCGCCTCCCCGGGGGAGGGCTCAGCGCGTGGGTGCCGGCTGCTGCACGGCGTCGCTGACCACGTCGGGCTTGTTGGAGATGATGCCGTCCACACCCGCGTCGGCGACCTTACGGGCGGTGTCGGCGTCGTTCACCGTCCAGGTGAAGACCTCCAACGGCTTGTTGTGCGGGCCCTTGAGCGCGTGGACGGCGTCCACGTACTCCTTGGTGGCGTCCGTGTAGGTGGGGTTGATCTGGTCGGTGAACTTGGCGTATTCCTTCAGGTCGCCGGTTTTGGGAGTCCCCAGGAAGCCCGTCTTCACCTCGGGCGACTGCCGGTGCACCTGCTCGATCGACGCCTTGTCGAAGCTTTGGATGATGAGCTTGCTGCGGGTGTGCCGACGGTCCAGCCAGCCCTGTTGCCTCAGCTCGTCGAGGGTGTCGCGCTCGATGCCGGGGTAGAGGCCGGGCGACTTCAGCTCCAGCAGGAGTTCCTGCCCGTTCCGGTCGAGCCGGCCGAGGAACTCGTCCAGGGTCGGGATCTTCTCGCCCTTGTACTGGCTGCCGAACCAGCTGCCCGCGTCCAGGGTCCTGATCTCCTTGAGGGTGAAGTCGGAGACCTTCCACGGGCTGCGGTCCGGGAAGTGCTTCTCGACGTCCGTGGTGCGGGAGAGCGTGGTGTCGTGGATGACGATCAGCTTGCCGTCCTTGGTGCGCTGCACATCGTTCTCGACCCACTCGATGCCCAGCTCGTGCGCCTTGTCCACCGCGGCCAGCGTGTTCTCCGGCGCGTAACCGGATGCTCCCCGGTGCGCCACAGTGAGGGGCGCCTTGTGTGGTTTTCTCACGTCGGACGGGGACTGCGACGCAGACAGGGACTGGGACTGGGGTTTCGACTGGGGGTTCGACTGCGGTTTCGACTGGGGCCGCGGCTGCGACTGCGACTCGGGGTCGGGGTCCTCGTTGAAGAGGCCGGAGGGAAAGCCGGAGAAGTCTACGACCGGCTCCGGCGTCTGTCTCGCCGGGCGTTCCGAGGCTGCAGCGGTCGGCGCGGCGGTGAGGAAGAGCGCGCTTATACCCAGCAGCGCACCTGCGGCGGTAGCGGTCAGCGGGCGTATCGACATGCGGGACTCCTCGCTTGTGCCTGCACGGACTGCCGAAACAGTTCCCGATGCGCAATACAAACAAGCGGGGACAAAGTGGCGTAGAGCTGAATGAGGGGTAGCCAAGCCGCTGACCTGCGCCGGAAGAAATTGGCAGCTATCTGCCAGTGGGGGGTAGTTTGCGCACCGGAGCCCGCTGTCAGTGGTGAGTCGTACCGTGGTGGACATGCGGCCCAACACCGAGATCGAACGCAAGGTGGCGCCCTTCGAGGTCGTCAGCCCCTATCAGCCCAGCGGCGACCAGCCGACCGCCATCGCGGAGCTCGCACAGCGGGTCACCGCAGGTGAGAAGGATGTCGTGCTGCTGGGTGCCACGGGCACCGGCAAGTCGGCCACCACGGCGTGGATGATCGAGAAGCTCCAGCGTCCGACGCTGGTGATGGCGCCGAACAAGACCCTGGCGGCCCAGCTGGCCAACGAGTTCCGCGAGCTGTTGCCGAACAACGCGGTCGAGTACTTCGTCTCCTACTACGACTACTACCAGCCCGAGGCCTACGTCCCGCAGACGGACACCTACATCGAGAAGGACTCCTCGATCAACGAGGAGGTCGAACGTCTGCGCCACAGTGCGACGAACTCGCTGCTCACCCGGCGTGACGTGGTCGTGGTCGCCTCCGTCTCCTGCATCTACGGCCTGGGCACCCCGCAGGAGTACGTGGACCGCATGGTGAAGCTGAAGGTCGGCCAGGAGGTCGACAGGGACGAGTTGCTGCGCCGCTTCGTGGATGTGCAGTACACCCGCAACGACATGGCGTTCACCCGTGGCACCTTCCGGGTCCGCGGCGACACCATCGAGATCTTCCCGGTCTACGAGGAGCTCGCCGTCCGCATCGAGATGTTCGGTGACGAGATCGAGGCCCTCTCCACCCTCCACCCGCTCACCGGCGAGGTGATCTCGGACGACCAAGAGCTGTACGTCTTCCCCGCCTCCCACTATGTGGCCGGACCCGAGCGCATGGAGCGGGCCATCGGCGCCATCGAGGCGGAGCTGGCCGAGACGCTGGCCACGATGGAGAAGCAGGGCAAGCTGCTGGAGGCACAGCGGCTGCGGATGCGCACCACGTACGACATCGAGATGATGCGCCAGATCGGCACCTGCTCCGGCATCGAGAACTACTCGCGGCACATCGACGGCCGTGACCCCGGCTCGGCGCCGCACACCCTGCTGGACTACTTCCCGGACGACTTCCTGCTGGTCATCGACGAGTCGCATCAGACGGTCCCGCAGATCGGTGCGATGTACGAGGGCGACGCGGCCCGCAAGCGCACACTGATCGACCACGGCTTCCGGCTGCCCTCCGCGCTGGACAACCGCCCCCTGAAGTGGGAGGAGTTCCTGGAGCGCATCGACCAGACGGTCTATCTGTCGGCGACGCCGGGCCCGTACGAGCTGGCCCGCTCCGACGGCTATGTGGAGCAGGTCATCCGCCCCACCGGGTTGATCGACCCGGAGGTGGTCGTCAAGCCCACCGACGGCCAGATCGACGACCTGGTGCACGAGATCCGGCTGCGCGAGGAGCGGGACGAGCGGGTGCTGGTCACCACGCTCACCAAGAAGATGGCCGAGGACCTGACGGACTACTTCCTCGAGCTGGGCATCCGGGTCCGCTATCTGCACAGCGACGTGGACACCCTGCGCCGGATCGAACTGCTGCGCGAGCTGCGCTCGGGCGAGTACGACGTGCTGGTGGGCATCAACCTGCTGCGTGAGGGGCTTGACCTGCCCGAGGTCTCCCTGGTGGCCATCCTGGACGCCGACAAGGAGGGCTTCCTGCGCTCGGGCACCTCCTTGATCCAGACGATCGGCCGCGCGGCGCGCAACGTCTCCGGTCAGGTGCACATGTACGCGGACCAGGTCACCCCCGGTATGCAGCGGGCGATCGAGGAGACCAACCGGCGCCGCGAGAAGCAGATCGCCTACAACGAGGAACACGGCATCGACCCCGAGCCGCTGCGGAAGAAGATCGGCGACATCGTCGCGGACATCGCACGGGAGCAGATCGACACCGAGGCGCTGCTGGAGACGGGCTACCGCCGGCGGGACGAGGGCGGCAAGGCGGCGGCCAAGGGCAAGGCGCCCACCCCCGCGAAGAGCCGGACCGCCAAGGGCGCCGGAGCCGGCGAGCTGACCGACCGGCCCGCCGCCGAGCTCGCCCAGACCATCGAGGATCTGACCGAGCGGATGCGGGCAGCCGCGGCCGAGCTCCAGTTCGAGGTGGCCGCACGGCTGCGCGACGAGGTGGGCGAGCTGAAGAAGGAGCTGCGGCAGATGAAGGAGGCGGGACTCAAATAGCGCTCTGCGGCGCGTCCGCCGGGTGGAGTGTTGCAAGACCGACACAAGTCATGGGCGGCGGCCCAGGCTGTCGGTGCCCTTGCGTAGGGTGCTGTGCCTGGTGGCCGTCGGCCGGTGGCGGCCCCGGTTCAGAGAGGGGACGCACGTGTCGGTCAACTTGTCCAAGGGCCAGGGAATCAGCCTGCAGAAGAGCGACGGGGCCACGCTCACGGCGGTCCGCATGGGCCTGGGCTGGCAGGCCGCTCAGCGTCGGGGGCTCTTCGGCAAGCGCACCAAGGAGATCGACCTCGACGCGTCGGCAGTGCTCTTCGCCGACAAGCAGCCGGTCGACGTGGTCTTCTTCCGCCACCTGGTGAGCGACGACGGCTCGGTCAAGCACACCGGTGACAACCTGGTGGGCGGCGCCGGGCAGGGCGGCGACGACGAGGCGATCCTGGTGGATCTGCAGCGCGTCCCCGTCCACATCGACCAGATCGTCTTCACGGTCAACTCGTTCACCGGCCAGACCTTCGCCGAGGTGGAGAACGCCTTCTGCCGCCTCGTCGACGAGACGAACGGCCAGGAGATGGCCCGCTACACCCTCACCGGCGGCGGCCAGTACACCGCGCAGATCATGGCCAAGGTCCACCGGCAGGGCAGCGGCTGGCAGATGACCGCCCTCGGCGAGCCCGCCAACGGCCGTACCTTCCAGGACCTGATGCCCACGATCCTGCCCAAGCTGTGAGGGCCCGGGTTCTGCCGTAGGTGTGACGAGCCACAGGGGAGAGGCACGACGATGACGGCCGAGCTGGTCCGGGGGCAGAACCACCCGCTGCCCGGGGCCCGGGTGGAGATCCGGGTCTCGGCAGGCACCCCGGTGGTCGCGGGGGCGACGCTCAACGACGCACAGGGGCGGATGCGCGACGCGGGGTGGATAGCCCATCCGGCCGCACCGCAACTGCCGGGGGTGGAGGTCTCCCGCCAGGCGGCGGCCGTGCACCACCTCGCCGTCGATCTGGACGCGCTCCGGGAGGACGTTCACCGGGTGAACGTCCTGCTGGCCCTGCCGACCGGACCGGGCGCCCCGGCCGACTTCGCCGGGCTCGCCGCGCCCTTCCTCGCCGTCACCGGCCTGGACGGGGAGCAGATCGCCAGCTATACGGTCACGGGGCTGAGCGCCGAGTCCGCCGTGGTCGCCCTGGAGCTGTATCTGCGGCAGGGCACCTGGAAGGTGCGGGCCGTCGGGCAGGGGTACGCGGGCGGGCTCGCCGCGATGCTCGCGGACCAGGGACTGGCCGAGGCGCACACGCTCGCCGACACCATCAACGAGGCGGTGGCCGCCGGAATGGCCCGTTCGGTCGCGCCCGCACCCGACCGGCCGACCCGGCATGCGCCGGGCAACCGCCCGGAGGCGGAGCGACCCACCTCGGCGTCGGCACCGGGCAATCGCCCGGCCGCCCGGTCCGGGCAGCCGGCGCCCAGCAGCCCGGGGGCCCGGACGCCGTCGGGGCCACCTCGGGTGGCGGCCCGATCGACTACCGCCACCCGCGCCGCGCCGCGTCCACCCCGCCGTCGGCCCCGTCGCCCGCCGCGCGGCCCGGCACGGTGCCGCCGCAGGGCGGGGCGGCGGACGGCTCCCGGCCGGCGGCCGGGCCCGTGGCCGGGGACGCCCCCGGCTGGTCGATGGAGGAGCGGCTGTACAACCAGGTGTGGGGCATGTTCGAGGACCTGGCCCGCAGCGTCGCGGCCTACCGGTCGGCCGTCGACTTCGCCGACTCCCGGATGGAGCGCGAACTCGACAGTGTGCTCGACGACCCGCGGGCCCGGGTCGGTTCCGCGGTGGAGACCGCCCGCGCCGAGGCCCAGGCCAGGTACAGCGCCCTCGTGGAGCAGGCCCGTGCGGTGCTGGAGCGGGACATGGCCCAGCTCGAAGCCGAGTCGGAGGTGGTCGAGCCGGCGCTGCCGCCCGCGCTGGCCCGCTGGGACAACCCTGTCTGGCAGGCGTACGAGCCGCCCGCCGAGCCCCCCATGGCCCTCCGGGTGGGTGATCTGAGCCTCCCGGAGCGCGCCGGGCTGCGTATCCCCATGCTGGTGCGGCTGCCGCTGGAGCGGGGGCTGTGGATCGACAGCGGACGGCTCCGGGGCGGCGAGGCCGGTCCGGTGGACGGGGACGAGCTGCGCCGTCTCGCGCAGCTGACCGCGACGGCGCTGGCTGCCCGTATCGTCGCCGTGCACCCCGCCGACGGGCTGACGCTCCAGGTCATCGACCCGGCGGGCTCGGCGGCCGGGGCGCTGCTGCCGCTGGTGGAGTCCGGCGTGCTGCGGGAGGCGCCCGCCGCGGGTGCCTCGGGGGTGGCGCGCACCCTGGAGCGGCTGACCCGACGGGTCGATCTCGTACAGATGGCGGTACGCAACCAGGCCACCGACGCGCTCCCGCCCGACCTCGATCTGGCTGACCAGTTGCTGATCGTCCACGACTTTCCGCACGGCTTCGACGACCGCGCCGTCAACCAGTTGCGCTACCTCGCGGACGAGGGTCCCTCGGTCGGGGTCGGTCTGCTGATGGTCGCCGACCGGGAGGAGGCGCGCGGCTACGGGCCGGTTCTGGACCCGCTGTGGCGCTCGCTGCTGCGGCTGACGCCGGTGCCCGACGACCATCTCGCCGACCCGTGGGTGGGCCACGCCTGGACGTACGAGCCGCCGCTGGCGCCCAGCGGCAGCCAGGTCGTACCGCAGGTACTGCGGCGCGTCGTGGCCGCCCGGCACTCGTTGGAGGGCTGACTCCGCCCCGGTCTCGTCCGGGGCCCGTGCCGCCCCCGAAGGCCGTGTGTGCGGTTCTGTGCGACCCAGCACCTGGGGCCTTCCAGATCCCGCACTTTACCTTTTCATGGGATTACTTTACTCTCTCATCAACGGAGGGGAGTATTCCCAGCCACGCGGCGGCCCCGTCAGTACGGATCGGACAGGACGGTCCCGGGGTGCCGGCCCGGTCCGCTGTGGGCGGCGTTCCCGGGTGGAAGAGACCTCCGGCCCATGCTCGAATGCAAGCCGGAGGACATGCTCGTGGACGTTTCCATGACCACCTGGGCGCTGACCATCGTCGGTCTGTGCGCCCTCATCGCGGTGGACTTCTTCATAGGCGGCCGCAAGCCGCACGATGTCTCCCTCAAGGAGGCGGGCATCTGGACGACCGTCTGGGTCATCCTCGCCGTGCTCTTCGGAATCGGCCTCTTCCTGTTCGGGGGCGGTCAGGCGTCCGGTGAGTTCTTCGCGGGCTTCATCACCGAGAAGTCGCTCAGCGTCGACAACCTTTTCGTCTTCGTCCTGATCATGGCGAAGTTCGCGGTGCCGTCCATCTACCAGCAGCGGGTGCTGATGGTGGGTGTGCTGGTCGCACTGGTGCTGCGCGGCATCTTCATCGCGGCGGGCGCCGCGATCATCTCGACCTTCTCCTGGGTCTTCTTCATCTTCGGCGCCTTCCTCATCTGGACGGCGTGGAAGCTCATCCAGGAGGCCCGTTCCGGTGACGAGGAGGAGTTCGAGGAGAACCGGCTGCTCAAGGCGGTCGAGCGCCGCTTCCCCTCGACGGACAAGTACCACGGCACCAAGCTGTTCGTGGTCGAGAACGGCAAGCGGCTGATGACGCCGATGCTGATCGTGATGCTCGCGATCGGCACCACCGATGTGCTCTTCGCGCTGGACTCCATCCCCGCGATCTTCGGCCTCACCCAGGACCCGTACATCGTCTTCACCGCGAACGCCTTCGCCCTGATGGGCCTGCGGCAGCTGTACTTCCTGATCGGCGGGCTGCTGCAGAAGCTGGTGCACCTGTCCTACGGGCTCTCGGTCATCCTCGGCTTCATCGGCGTCAAGCTGGTGCTGCACGCCCTGCACGAGACCGGGGTGCATGTGCCGGAAATCAGCATCCCGGTCTCGCTGGGTGTCATCTGCGCCGTGCTGATCGTCACCACGATCACCTCGCTGATGGCCTCCCGGAAGCAGGCACGGGCTGCCGAGAACGCCGACGAGGACAAGCGGGCCCACGCCGACTCCTGAGTCCCGGCCGCGACTCGTCCGCCTCCCGGGCCGACCTCGACGTCGGCCCGGTCCGGTCTCCCGGCTCCGCCCCACCACTCCTTCCGGTAGGGGGCGGGGCCGGGATCCGGCTCAGCTGCCCGCCCTCCCGCAGGTGCTCGCCTCCGGCGGTCGGCAGGTCACCGACCGACGGTCACCTTCTGCTCGGCGCGTTCCCCGTTGACGACGACGGCGAGGGTGACCGTGCCGGGCCGGCGTCCGGTGAGGGTGCCGTTCGCCGGATCGTAGGAGGCGACACAGCGCCCGCGGGGCACGGTGCCCTTCACACACAGTCCGGGTGAGCCCGGCCAGTCCGCGCTCACCGGCCAGCCGACCGGGACCCGGCGCGCGGTCGGTCCGCTGCCCTGCTCCACCGTCGCCGACGCCGTGGCCCTGCCGCCCACCGTGAGCTGTTCGGGCGCCTCCAGCAG
>NZ_JAGPXJ010000123.1:0-16320 GCF_018070605.1 Streptomyces sp. B15 | reverse complement strand
TTTTCATCTACGCCTGCGCCGCGACCGGGGAGGGCGGCAGCTCCGCCGACGGGGAGAAGGCGGAGCTGCGCCGCCGGTTCGGCCAGTGGCACGACCCGGTGCCCACGCTGATCGAGTCGGTCCAGGAACACGAGATCCTGCGCAACGACGTCTACCACATGAGGGTGCCGCTGAAGGCGTTCAACCGGGGCCGTACCGCGCTGCTGGGCGACGCGGCGCACGCCATGGCACCGACCCTGGGCCAGGGCGCCAACATGGCGATCGAGGACGGTGTCGTCCTCGCCCACCACGCCGCGCCGGACGGCGACCCGCTGGCCGCGCTCGCCCACTACGACCGTGACCGCAGGCCCCGTACCAACGCGGTGGTACGGCGGGCCGCGCGCATCCTCAGGCTGACCTCGATGCGCTCCCCGGTCACCGTCGCCGCCCGCGACGGCCTCATGCGGGCGGCCTCCCGGTCCGTGCCGGGGCTTCTGCTGCGCGGCTTCGACGGCATCGCCGACTGGCGGCCGCCGACCGCGCGGATCGGGGCCTGACCGGCCCGACCACCGGGCTGTTCCCGGACCTCGCCCGACCCCATGGCCCTCCCCCCCCGATGCCTCCCGCGCCCGGCCTTCCCTGATTTCACCGGACTCGGACGACCGACCCCGGTCGCCCGTGGCACCACCCATCACGAGTGAGAAGAGGAATCGAAAATGCGTCGGATCATCCAGGCAGGCACCGTCGCCACCACCGCCGTGCTGCTCGGCGGACTGGCCCTTGCCTCCCCGGCCTCCGCAGCCCCCTCCGCCGTACAGACCGTGACGGCCACGTACGACTGCGGCGCCTACGGGGTCACCGATCTGAAGATCGAGGCGTCGGCCGAGGGCGGTGTCGGCTCCGTCAAGGTCTCCACCAGCGGTGGTCTCGCCCCGGCCGACATCCCGGCCGACTCCATCACCGCCACCCTGCGCCTGGAGCGGGCCTCCGGTGGCACGGTGGACTTCAGCGGCACCGCCAACGAGGCCGCGCCCGCCGGCCAGCCGGTGACCATCGGCCCGCTGACCGCACCGGTCGCCGCCGGTGACAGCCTCGACTCCTACATCCCGGCCGCGGGCTCCGACGACGCGTCGCTCAGCCTCGACATTCTGGGCGTGGCGAACACCTGCAAGGCCGTCTCCAAGCAGACGCCGGGCCCGATCGTCTTCTGACGTCGGACCCGACAGCGCCGGCCCCCCCCCCGAGCCGTTCGGGGGGCCGGCTGCTGTGCGTCAGCCCGCGGCTGCGTCCTCGTGCCGCACCCCGGGCTCCGGCGGCCGGATCAGCGGCCGGACCACCAGCGGCGCGGTGTCGCCGGCCGGGCGGGCGAGCGCGGCCAGGCAGTCCTCTCCGGCCGGCACGTCCCGGACCACCCACAGCTCACTCGCAGCAGCCCCCGCCGCCTCCGTACGCTCCAGCACGGCGCTGCGCCGGTCCGGACGGACGGCCACCCGGGCCAGATCGGTGCCCAGGCCGATTCCCCAGCCCTTGACCACGGCCTCCTTCCGTACCCAGCAGCGCATCAGTGCCTCGTCCCGCGCCGCGCCCTCCGGCGCCGCGGCGACATGGGCGCGCTCCTCGGCGCCGAGGCAGCGACGCACCACCGCGGGCACGGCGAGCGGGCGGCGGCACTCGATGTCCACACCGACGGGCGCCGAGCGGGACAGGGCGAGCATCCACCACGGGCCGGAGCGCGAGACGCTCACCCGCCAGTCGGTGCGGGGCGCGCGGATGAGGGGCGGGCCGTGCCGGTCGCTGCCGCAGCCCGGGCACCGCCCGGTGCCCCACGCCACCTCGGCCGGCCGGACGCCGTGCCAACGCGCGACCGTACGCCGCACCGCGGCCCGGGCACCCGCGTAGTGGGCGGCCGTGACCGCGTCCCGGTACTCCGTGAAGCGGCGCCTCTCCCGCTCGTCCAGCACCGCCATGTCGCCGGCCGCGGCGACATCCCGCACGCGGCCGGCCCAGATGTGCACCCCCGTACGCGCCCACCCGCTCACGGCCGGGCCCGCTGCAGGGCGCGTACGACCTGCACCCGGGAGCCGCACTCCAGCTTCTGCATCACAGCGCGCAGATGGTTGGTCACCGTCCACTCCGAGATGCCCAGTTCGGTGCCGATCTGCCGGTTGGTCATCCCCTCGGTGACCAGCAGGGCGATCTCGTGCTGCCGGGGCGTGAGGCCGTGCGGGGCCGCCGGCCTCATGGTCCCCGCGGCCGGCTTCCGCCGCGGCCCCGGGGCGAAGAGGCCCGCTATCAGGGCGTCGTGCAGCGAGACACCTTGCGCCCCGCGCCGCGACCGCCGCAGCACCCCGGCGTCGAGGTCCTTGCGCAGTCGCTCCGAGACCGCGCTCAGCTCCGGGTGCTCGGCACCGGCGAGCCCGTGCCGGCGCCGGATGCTCTCGGCGCAGGCCAGCACCCGGGCCAGGGCCTCCGGCTGCGCCTCGTCCCCCGGGTGCGCGGTGACCAGCGCCAGGGTCTCCAGGGCCTCGGCGACCTCGGCCGGGCCACCCGTGCACAGCAGCAGCCGCATCGACTCGCGTACGTCCTCGTACGCCTCGTCGGCGCGGCCGAGCGTCCCACGGACCCGGGCCAGGGCGGCGAGCAGGGTGGCGCGTACGGCGACCGGCGAGACCGGGTCCGCCCAGGCCTCCCCGGCCCCGCCCGGCGCGCCGGACATCACCTCGGGCGCCCCCGACGGGCCGGGAACGGCGGGCTGTTCGGCCAGGGCCGTGAGCACCGGCTGCTCCGCCTCCGGGTCGCCGAGCGCCGCCCGCAGCAGCGACTGCGACCGGCGGGCCATGGCCGCGCCGAGCGTGTCGCCGGCTGCGCACAGTCCCTCCAGTGCCGAGCCGAGCAGCAGGTCGGCGGCGACCGGGTCGCCCCGGCGGCGCAGCAGTTCGCCACTGAGCGCGACCACCCGGGCGCGGGTCCCGGGGTGTCCGTCGGCTGCCGCGTCGGCCGCGTCCAGCGCCTCCTCGGCGCGCCGTTGGGCGCCGTGCTCCAGCGTCCAGCGGGCGACGGCCAGCAGCGCCTGAGCGGTCAGCGGGCCGCCCCCTTCCGCACGCTGCGCGGCGGCGGACTCCGCCAGCTCCTCCACCGCGTCCGGGGCGAGTCCGTGGCCCAGCAGGGGGACCTCCAGCGCGGTCAGCAGGCGCAGCGCCGCCGTGTGGTCACCGCGCCAGCGCAGATGACGGGTGGCTGTGCGCAGATCCGGCAGCCTGGTCTCCACGAGGGACAGCAACTGCGCCACGTCGTGCCCGCGGCGCAGCCCCTCGGCGATGCCGGCGGCGAAGTGTGCGCAGCAGTCGGCATGTCCGTCGCGTGCGTCGGCGAGCGCCGCCGGCCGGTCGGCCAGCTGCGTCCGGTAGTGGACACGGACCGGTTGCGGCAGCCGGAACTCCGGGCCCCTCGGGCCGGTTCGGCTCAGCAGCAGGCTCCTGCGGACGAGGGACTCGATCCCGGCCACCAGCTCCTCCCGCTCCAGCCCCGCCGTCCGGCCGGCCTCGGACAGTCCGACCGGTGCCTCGAAGAGGGCGAGACCGTCGAGCAGCGCGCGCTCCGTGGTGCTCAACGGACGCGCCCCCCACCGCAGGGCGCTGGCGACCGAGCCGTGCCGCGCGGGTGCGTCCCGTAGCCGTCTGCCCCCGGCGGGCACCCCGTCGCGCAGCCTCTTGAGCACGGCGTGCGGGCCCTCGCTGCCCACCGCTTCCGCCGCCAGCTCGATGGCCAGCGGGATGCCGTCGAGTTCACGGCAGATCTGCGCCACGACCGACGGCCCGTCGCCCTCCGCCAGGCCGGCCCGGTAGTACGGTCCCACCCCGGCGGTGAACAGCCGCTCGGCGGACGAGCCCTCGCCGGTGGGCAGCGGCCCTACCAGGAAGAGGCGCTCGGCGCGGATGTTGAGCGGCACCCTGCTGGTGACCAGGACCTTCAACCGTGGGCAGGTCCGCAGCAGGGCGGCGAGGTGCAGGGCCACATCGGTGGCCACCGGGTCGCAGTTGTCCAGCACGACCAGCAGCTCCGCGGTGCCGATCCGTTCCTCGGCCCGCTCCGCCGTCGCCGCACCGACGGCCGACCACAGGGAGGCGGCACCGGCCGCCTCGGCGAGGTCGGTCCACAGCACGGGCACGGCGCCGCGCCACAATCGTGCCGCCACCGCCGCGTGGGCCAGGTGGCTCTTTCCCACTCCGGCGGGTCCGGTGAGGGTGATCAGTCGTTCCCGCTCGTCGGTCAGGAGACCGGCGAGCAGGTCGAGTTCTTCTCGGCGTCCGTGCAGCGTGCCGAAACCGGGCTCCGCGAGGAAGCCGGCGGCCGGTTCCTGGTCGTAGGGCGTACCGCTGCCCTCCGGTGTGTCCGGAAAGGTGTCACCGAGCCCCCGCTCTGGTGCGAACATTTCAGCCCTCCATATGGTGTGTGTTGAGCGGAGCCGCCCGCGGCCTGCCCCGGCGCCCGACGGCGAGGCGCTGCGGGAGGCGGGGGGCTCGTTCGGCCTCCCTGGTCTCCTTTCCGGTGTCGGCCGCGCCCGCGGCGACCACCACGGTGCTGCGGGGCCCTCCAGGGCCGGCCCGGGCCCCGGGCCGATGTGTGGTCGAGGGATCACCGGGCCGGAACAGGGCCGTACCGGCGTGCCACCGCGGTGAGGTGGCGCAGCAGAGCGTTCTGGTGGGTGCGGACGAAGAAGTGTCCGCCGGGCAGCGTGCGCAATGTGGGTCCCAGGCCGCCGTGCGCGGACCAGGCGTCCATCGACGGCACCGGCACCAGCCGGTCCTGGGCGCCGACGAACAGGTGCAGCGGCACCCGCAAGGGTTCGATCTCCTCCTTGGGCAGCGTTCCGGAGCACAGCCGCAGATCGTCCCGGACCAGCGGCAGGTACCGGGACCGGAACCCGCGTCGGCCGGCCAGCTCGGGCGGTATACCGCCCAGTTCGGCGAGTCTTGTGGCCAAGGCCTCGTCATCGGCGTCCGGATCGAGGACGCGGTTGGGGGGTACGTGCGGGGCGCGGTGGGAGCTGAGCACGAGTGCCCGGGGCAGTACCGCACCGCGCCGCTGCCGTCGCAGGACCAGGGCGTGGGCGACGAACGCCCCCATGCTGTGCCCGTACATAAGGTGGGGCCGGGCGAGGGCGTCGTCGAGCTGGTCGTCCATCTCCTCGACCAGGGCCGCCAACTCGGTGAACCGGCGTTCCTGCGCCCGCTCCTCACGGCCCGGCAGCTGCACCGGCTGCACCCGCAGCCCGGCGCCGAGACCGTCCAGCGCCTGCTGCCACCCCGCGTAGGCGGACGCGCCTCCGCCCGCGCACGGCAGGCAGAAGAGCGACGGCCCCGTCCCGGCGGCGGTGGCCGTGCGCGGCAGATACGGCGTCATGGTGGGCCCCTCCCGTCGGTCTGGTCGGCCGGCCCCTCCTGGTTCCGGCGGAGCGACTGCTGACCGCCGTGCCACGAAGATCGCACCCCGCGCCGGGCCGGAAACAGTGGCGACGTCCTCGCGTACTGCGTGCGTTTCGCTGTGCTCGGCCATGACGTCGTCATGGCCGGCGCGGCTCCGGCCCAGCGCGGCGGAGCCCTCTCGGAGGCGGGAACATACCGGTATACCCGCAAATGCCGGGGGACTTGAGGGCGCTGAAGCTGTGGTGAGCCCCTTTGGGAAGTGAAAAACAGAGGGATGTGCCCGGTAATACGTCATCTGACGACCATGAAACGGTGACTGTCCGGTGCCGGGCCCCCGGGACAGGATCCTGCCGTGTGAGGAGCCGCACCAGCACCTGCCGCGTTCCTCGAAACAGTGCGATGACAGCTGCCGAGACCGCAAAGGACTTGCTCATGACGAACGAGACCATGGCCGCAACGCTCATCTCCACCACTGTCCCCGCCGCGGCGGACGCGCGACGCGACGCGCTCCCGCAGCTCGTCGTCGACCGGCTCGACCACGGCGCCGACGAGGCGGACACCGCCCTGTTCAGCTTCACCGCCGTCCCCACTCCCTTTACCGAGCCGGCCCTCGCATGACGGTGGCCACGGGGGAAGCAGGACTGGTGGAGTTCAAAAGCCACCTCGAATGCACGGTGGTGCCCGGCGAGGCGGCCTACCTGGTGTCGCACTCCGGTATCACCGCACTGCGCGGCCCGCAGGCCGAGATCCTCGCGCCGCTGCTCGACGGGACCCGCACCCCGGCCGACATCGCCCAGGACGCCGCGGAGTCGCTGACCCCGTCCGAGGTCGACGACGCGCTGAGCGTCCTGGACGAGGCCGGACTCCTCAGGTACCGGGCGGAGTCCGGCCGCACGCCGCCGGACCGGGCCGCCGAGGCGTACTGGGACCTGGCCGGACTGGACGGCGCCCGGGCGGTCGAGGACACGGCGCGGGCGGCCGTGCGCATCGTCGCGCTGCCCGGCGTCACCGCCGACGCGGTCCGGGAGGCGTGCCGCACCTCCGGACTGCGGGTCACCGGCTCGGCGCGTGAGGCCGGGCTCGGCCTCGTCCTGTGCGACGACTACCTCGCGCCCGAACTGAGCGAGGTGGACGCCGAGCACCGGGCCGCCGGACGCCCCTGGCTGCTGGCCCGGCCGACCGGCCCCGAACCCTGGATCGGCCCGCTCTTCCGGCCGGACGACGGGCCGTGCTGGTCCTGTCTCGCCGTTCGGCTGCGCGGCCACCGGCAGGCCGAACCGACCGTGCGGGGCGCCCCCCGCCTGTCCCGGCCGGAGGCCGCCCTCCCGGCCGGGAGGGCGCTGGCCGTGCAGGCGGCCGTGCTGGAGGCGGTCAAGTGGACGGCCGGGCACCGCGGCGCTGAACAGGACGAGGTACGCACCTTCGACCTGCTCGGGCTGCGGGTCGGCGTCCACAGGGTGTCCCGTCGGCCGCAGTGCCCGGTGTGCGGCGATCCACGGCTGGTCGGCGCGCGCGGCTGGCGCCCGCCCGAACTGCGCAGCCGGCCCAAGGCCGCCTCCGGTCAGGGAGGCGGCCACCGCACGCTGAGCGCCGAGCGGATGCTGGAGCGGCACGGCCACCTTGCCGACCCGGTCACCGGTGTGGTCGCCGAGCTCCGTCGGGCCACCGGCGCCCCGGACTTCACCCAGGTCTACGTCTCCGGCCGGAACCTGGCCATGGCGGGCTCCGACTCCGGGGTGCGCTCGTTCAGCGGCGGCAAGGGCCTCACTCCGGCGGAGGCCAGGGCCGGCGCACTGGGAGAGGCGGTGGAGCGCTACAGCGGCACCCGGCACGGCGACGAGCCGGTGGTGCGCGACAGTCTCCGCGGGCTGGGC
The DNA here is from genome assembly GCF_018070605.1 of Streptomyces sp. B15. Taxonomy (NCBI): domain Bacteria; kingdom Bacillati; phylum Actinomycetota; class Actinomycetes; order Kitasatosporales; family Streptomycetaceae; genus Streptomyces; species Streptomyces sp. B15. Next base: position 9,041 of record NZ_JAGPXJ010000123.1, on the reverse strand, counting down.
GAGGTGGCACTGCACCCCAACGCGGTCCAGCTCTACCACGAGCGGCAGTTCCGCGACCGGTCCACCTGGAACGCCGACCGCTCGCCCTTCACCTGGGTGCCGGAGCGCTTCGACGAGAACGCGCCGGTCGACTGGACCCCGCTGTGGTCCCTGGCCACGGGCACGCACCGGCTGCTGCCGAGCAGCATGCAGTACTTCTCCGCCCGGGCCCGCTCAGGGTGCGAGCCGCTCGCCGACTCCAACGGCAACGCGGCGGGCAGCAGCTTCGAGGACGCGGTGCTGCAGGGCCTGTTGGAGCTGGTCGAACGCGACGCGGTGGCCCTGTGGTGGTACAACCGCACGCGGCAGCCGGCCATGGACCTGGACGCCTTCGCGGAGCCGAGCCTCGAAGCCCTCCGGCACGGCTACCGCCGGCAGCACCGCCAGGTCTGGGCGCTCGACCTCACCTCGGACCTGGGCATCCCCGTGGTGGCGGCGCTCTCCCGGCGGACCGACAAACCGTCCCAGGACATCGTCTTCGGGTTCGGTGCGCATCTCGACCCGCGGATCGCCCTGCGCCGGGCCCTGACGGAGATGGGGCAGCTGCTCCCCGCCGTGTGCGACGCCCGCCCCGACGGGTCGGGCTACCGCGTCGTGCTCCCCCAAGCGGTGGACTGGTGGCGGCACGAGACGGTGTCGAGCCAGCCGTATCTGCGCCCCGCCGCCGAACCGGAGCCCCGCACACCGCACTTCTGGGACTACACGCCCACCGCGGATCTGCGCGACGACATCGTGGCGGCCACCGGGCTGTTCACGGCGCGCGGGATGGACGTACTGGTGCTCGATCAAACGCGCCCGGACCTCGACGTGCCCGTCGTCAAGGTGGTGGTCCCCGGCCTGCGGCACTTCTGGGCCCGGTACGCGCCCGGGCGTCTCTACGACGTTCCGGTCGCACTGGGCCGGCTGACGGAGCCGACACCGTACGCCCGGCTCAACCCGGTCGCGCTGTTCGTCTGACGCCGGATCGACGTCCGGGCGGGGTATGTCCTCGGCCGGTGCGGGTGAGGCGGTGGCGTAATTTCTGCGGGAAGGGACTGATGTGAAACAGGTCATCCGCGTAAAGTCTTGCGGACGAGCGTTCGGGCCCTGAAAGCAGGCTCCGGTCCCTGGAGCGTCCGGAAATCCCCTCGCGAGCGCTCCCGAAGGGATAGGAGTATTCCGAGGATGCCAAGCGACGCTCAGCCGGACACCGCGGCGCCCCGCATCCGATGGTGGAGCACCAGCCCCGCTCCACGGCTGGCCCGGGGCATCCTGCTGGCCGCACTCTCCTGCTACCTCGGCATCACGGCGATCAACATCATCAGCGTCCGGCCGACGACTCCCGCGATGGTGACCGGACTCGTCACCCTCGCGGCCGTCTTCGTACTGCAACTCGTGCACTGCCGGCCGGGAGCGGCCCGCTCCCCGCTCTGGTCCAGGGCGGCGACCCTCGGCGTCCAGTGCTTGCTGACGTTCCTGCCGCTGGCCTACTTCGGCATCATGTGGGGCGCCATGGCCGGCTTCCTCGGCGGCTCGCTGCTGCTCCTGCTGCCGCCTCGGGTGGGCTGGCCGCTGTACGGCCTGACGGGGCTGAGCCTGCTGATACCCGGCCTGCTGCAGAAGATGTCTGTCATAGATCTGCTGTACATGTGCCAGACGACCCTGCTGACCGGACTGGTGACCTACGGCCTCGCCCGGCTCACCGCGCTGGTGGAGGAGGTCTACGCCGCCCGCGCCGAGATAGCCCGCATGGCGGCGAACAGCGAACGCCTCCGCCTCGCCCGCGACCTGCACGACCTGCTCGGGTACAGCCTCTCGGTGATCGTGCTCAAGAGCGAGTTGCTCCAGCGGCTGATCCGCGTGCAGCACGAACGGGCGGACCAGGAGGTGGAGGAGGTCCTCACCATCTCCCGCCAGGCGCTGGCCGATGTCCGCCGGGTGGCCCACGGCTACCGCGACATGTCGCTCACCTCCGAGATGTCGCTGGCCCGCTCGGTGCTCGACGCGGCGGACGTCGAGACGGAGTTGGTCCTCGATCCCGCCGTCGAGGAGATCGACACCCGGTCGCGCACGGTGCTGGCCACGGTGCTCCGCGAGGGAGTCACCAATCTCCTGCGCCACAGCAAGGCCACCCGCTGCGGTATCACCGTGGTGATCGACCAGGACACCGCACGGCTCACGCTGCTCAACGACGGAGTGGTCGTCGACTACCACGACCCCTCGCCGGACAGCGGCAACGGTCTGGCGAATCTGCGCCAGCGGCTGGCCGAGGTCGGCGGCAGGCTGATCACCGAAGGCGACAACGAGGCCGCCAAGGACGCCGCGGGCTGGTTCCGGCTGGTCGCGGAAGTGCCCGTAGCGGCGAACGCGCCGCAGGAGGCGGCCGCTTCGAACGAAGCCAGGGAGAAGATTCCAGAATTAGGATGATTCGGGCGGCTGTTGACCTGACCCGCCAAGGGGTGCAGGCGGCCGCGTTTCGGACAGTCATGGGGGACTTTCGATGATTGGTGTCCTGCTCGCTGAAGACATGCACATGATGCGTGCGGCGCTGGTGGCGCTGCTGGACCTCGAACACGACCTGAAGGTCGTGGCAAGCGTGGAACGCGGTGACGAGATCCTTCCCGCGGCCCGCGAGCACCTCCCGGACGTCGCCGTCATCGATGTCGACCTGCCCGGTATCGACGGCCTGAGCGCGGCCGAGCAACTGCACGAACGCGTACCGATGTGCCGAACCCTGATCCTCACCACCCTTGGCCGCCCCGGCATGCTCCGCCGGGCGATGGCGGCGAAGGTCTCCGGCTATCTGCTCAAGGACGCCCCGCCGGAGGAACTCGCGCAGGGCATCCGCAAGGTGGCGGTCGGCCAGCGCGCGATCGACTCCGAACTCGCCCTCGCCGTCTGGGGCAGCGAGGACAGCCCCCTCACCTCCCGCGAGACGGAGGTGCTCCGACTGGCCTCCCACGGGGCCGACGCGGCCGAGATCGCAAAACGGCTGCGGCTGACCGCCGGCACGGTGCGGAACTACCTGACCACGGTGGTCAGCAAACTCCACGCCCGCAACCGGGTCGACGCCATCCGCATCGCCCAGGACTCCGGCTGGCTGTGAGCCCACCGCCCTTGCGGCGGCGCGGCGCGTGCGACTCCGGGGCCCGGCTGGTCACAGACAGCGCAGCGGCCTCAGCACTCGATGACGTTCACCGCGAGCCCGCCGCGCGCGGTCTCCTTGTACTTGACCTTCATGTCGGCGCCCGTGTCGCGCATGGTCTTGATGGCCTTGTCGAGGGAGACATGGTGGCGGCCGTCGCCGCGCAGGGACATCCGGGCGGCCGTGACCGCCTTGACGGCGGCCATGCCGTTGCGCTCGATGCAGGGGATCTGGACGAGGCCGCCGACCGGGTCGCAGGTGAGGCCCAGGTTGTGCTCGATGCCGATCTCCGCGGCGTTCTCGACCTGTTCGGGGCTGCCGCCGAGGATCTCGGCGAGACCGCCGGCGGCCATGGAGCAGGCCGAGCCGACCTCGCCCTGGCAGCCGACCTCGGCGCCGGAGATGGAGGCGTTCTGCTTGAAGAGCATGCCGATGGCGCCCGCGGCCAGCAGGAAGCGGACGACGGCGTCGTCGTCGGTGCCCGGCACGAAGTGGTGGGCGTAGTGCAGGACGGCGGGGATGATGCCGGCGGCGCCGTTGGTCGGCGCGGTCACCACGCGACCGCCCGCCGCGTTCTCCTCGTTGACGGCCATGGCGTAGAGCGTCGTCCACTCCATGGCGTGCGCCTCGACCTGGCCCTCCGCGCGCAGCTGGCGTGCCGAAGTGGCGGCCCGGCGGCGGACCTTGAGGCCGCCGGGCAGGATGCCCTCCTGGGACAGGCCGCGTGCCACGCAGGCCTTCATCACCTGCCAGATCTCCAGCAGGCCCGCGCGGATCTCGTCCTCGGTGCGCCAGGCCTTCTCGTTCTCCAGCATCAGCCGGGAAACGGACAGCCCGGTCTCCCGGGTGAGGCGCAGCAGTTCGTCGCCGGTGCGGAAGGGGTGGCGCAGGACGGTGTCGTCCAGTTTGATGCGGTCCTCGCCCACCGCGTCCTCGTCCACGACGAACCCGCCGCCGACCGAGTAGTACGTCTTCTCCAGCAGCGGGGTGCCCGCCTCGTCGTACGCGAAGAGGGTCATGCCGTTGGCGTGGTACGGCAGGGAGCGGCGCCGGTGCAGGACCAGCTGGGTGCGCTCGTCGAACCGGATCTCGTGGGTGTCGCCTATCTCGGCGGCGAGGAGGCGCAGTCGGCCTTCCTCGCGGATCCGCGCCACCCGCTCGTCCGCGTTCTCCACGTCGACCGTGCGCGGGGACTCGCCCTCCAGGCCCAGGAGAACGGCCTTGGGGGTGCCGTGGCCGTGACCGGTCGCGCCGAGGGAGCCGAACAGCTCGGCGCGTACGGAGGCGGTGTGCGCCAGCGCGCCCTCGTTCTTCAGCCGGCGCGCGAACATGCGCGCGGCGCGCATCGGGCCCACTGTGTGGGAGCTCGACGGGCCGATGCCGATCGAGAACAGGTCGAAGACCGAGATTGCCATGGTGCGGCTCCATGCCCTTGCGGGCGCGAGTGCGATGTCTGTATGGGGCGCGGTACGGCGCGGGGCTCGATTGCCCGCCCTGCCGGAGGGGCCCGGGCCGGAGGGACCGGGTGGGCCCCTCCGGCAGGGCGGGAGCTGTCCTACTTACCCAGTGTGGGGTAGAGAGGGTGCTTTTCCGCGAGGGCGGTGACCCGTGCGGCGAGGGCCTTGCCCTTGGTGTCGTCGAAGCCGGGCAGCAGGGCCTCGGCGATGATGTCGGCGACCTCGGTGAAGTCCTCGTCCTGGAAGCCCCGGGTGGCCAGTGCGGGCGTGCCGATGCGCAGGCCGGAGGTCACCATCGGGGGCCGCGGGTCGTTGGGGACGGCGTTGCGGTTGACGGTGATGCCGACGTCGTGGAGCCGGTCCTCGGCCTGCTGCCCGTCCAGTTCGCTGTTGCGCAGGTCGACCAGGACCAGGTGGACGTCCGTGCCGCCGGACAGCACGGAGACGCCGGCGTCCACCGTGTCCTGCCGCAGCAGGCGCTCGGCGAGGATGCGGGCGCCGGAGAGGGTGCGCTGCTGCCGGTCCTTGAAGTCGTCGCTGGCCGCGACCTTGAAGGCGACGGCCTTGGCGGCGATCACATGCTCCAGCGGGCCGCCCTGCTGGCCGGGGAAGACCGCCGAGTTGATCTTCTTGGCGTGTTCCTTCTTCGACAGGATCACACCGCCGCGCGGACCGCCGAGGGTCTTGTGCGTGGTGGTCGTGACCACGTCCGCGTGCGGCACCGGGCTGGGGTGCAGCCCGGCGGCGACGAGGCCGGCGAAGTGCGCCATGTCCACCATCAGGTAGGCGCCGACCTCGTCGGCGATCCGGCGGAAGGCGGCGAAGTCCAGCTGGCGGGGGTAGGCGGACCAGCCCGCGATGATCAGCTGCGGGCGGTGCTCCTTGGCCAGCCGCTCGACCTCCTCCATGTCCACCCGGCTGGTCTCGTCGTCGACCTTGTAGGCGACGACGTTGTAGAGCTTGCCGGAGAAGTTGATCTTCATGCCGTGGGTGAGGTGCCCACCGTGGGCCAGATCCAGTCCCAGGATGGTGTCGCCGGGCTTGAGCAGCGCGAACATCGCGGCGGCGTTCGCCTGGGCGCCGGAGTGCGGCTGCACGTTCGCGGCCTCGGCGCCGAACAGCGCCTTGACGCGGTCCCTGGCCAGGGTCTCGACCACGTCGACGTACTCGCAGCCGCCGTAGTAGCGGCGGCCGGGGTAGCCCTCGGCGTACTTGTTGGTGAGGACCGAGCCCTGGGCCTCCATGGAGGCGACCGGAGCGAAGTTCTCCGAGGCGATCATCTCGAGGGTGGACTGCTGGCGGTGGAGTTCGGCGTCGACGGCGGCGGCGACGTCGGGGTCGACCTCGTGAAGAGAACCGTTCAGAAGCGACATGGAAGAACCGTCCCTGTCAGTGGCGGCGGGGTGGGCAAGCTGCCTCGGGTGACCGAGGCGTACCTCGGTCACCCGAGGCGGGCGCCTCAGCTGCCTGAGGCGAATGCGGCGTACTCGTCGGCCGAGAGCAGGTCGTCCGGCGCCTCGGAGATCTTCACCTTGAACAGCCAGCCGCCCTCGAACGGAGCGGAGTTCACCAGCGCCGGGTCGTCCACCACGTCCTGGTTGATCTCGGTGATCTCGCCGGAGGCGGGGGAGTAGAGGTCGCTGACGGACTTGGTGGACTCCAGCTCGCCACAGGTCTCGCCCGCGGTGACGGTGTCGCCCACCTCGGGGAGCTGGACGAAAACCACGTCACCGAGCGCGTTGGCGGCGTGCTCGGTGATACCGACCGTCGCGACGCCGTCCTCGACGTCGGACAGCCACTCGTGCTCCTTGCTGTAGCGGAGCTGCTGGGGGTTGCTCATGAGTCTGATTCTCCCGGATGCGAAAGGTGCAGTGAAAACGGTCTTGGCAGGTGGAACGGGGAGCCCGAACGCGGACCCACCGACGCGCGGCGCTCAGCCCCGTGCGGTGACCCGGCCTGCCGGGGGTGCGGTCCTTCGGCGCCTGTGTGCCTCGTGCGGCTCAGTGCCTCTTGTAGAAGGGCAACGCCACGACCTCGTAGGGCTCATGGGAGCCCCGGATGTCGACCGCGACCCCCTTCGCCCCGGGCTCCGCGTGGGCCGCGTCCACGTACGCCATGGCGATCGGCTTGCCAAGCGTCGGCGAGGGCGCTCCGGAGGTGACTTCGCCCACAACCTTGCCGTCGGCGACCACGGGGTAGCCGGCGCGCGGCACCCGGCGCCCTTCGGCGATCAGCCCGACCAGCTTGCGCGGCGGCGCGGTCCGGGCGCGTTCGGCGGCCGTGGCCAGCGCGTCCCGTCCGACGAAGCGGCCCTCGTTGGTCGACTTCTCGAACTTGACGATCCGCCCCAGGCCGGCGTCGAACGGGGTCAGCGCGGTGGACAGCTCGTGCCCGTACAGCGGCATGCCCGCCTCCAGCCGGAGCGTGTCGCGGCAGCTGAGTCCGCACGGCACCAGGTCGGCGTCCTTGCCCGCCGCCATCAGCGCTTCCCAGACGGCCACGGCGTCGTCGGGGGAGACGAACAGCTCGAAACCGTCCTCACCCGTGTACCCCGTACGGGCGATGAGCGCGGGCTTGTCCGCCACGATGTCGCGCTCGCCCGCGTAGTAGCGCAGCCCGTCCACGTCGAAGCCGGTCAACTGCTTGAGGATGCCCGCGGCGGCCGGGCCCTGGACGGCGATGAGCGCGTACTTGTCCCGGTCGTCCCGCACCTCGGCGCCGAAGCCGTCCTGGCGTTCGACCAGCGCGTCCAGCACGGTCTGCGCGTTGGCCGCGTTGGCGACGACCAGGTACTCCGGCTCGTCCTGCTGGCCCAGCCGGTAGACGATCAGGTCGTCGAGGATGCCGCCGTTCTCGTCGCAGATCATCGTGTAGCGGGCGCGGCCGACAGCCAGCTTGGACAGATTGCCCACCAGCGCGTGGTCGAGCAGCGCGCCCGCCTGCGGTCCGGTGATGGTGATCTCACCCATATGGGAGAGGTCGAAGAGGCCGGCGGCGGAGCGGACGGCCAGATGCTCCTCGCGCTCGCTGCCGTAGCGCAGCGGCATGTCCCAGCCCGCGAAGTCGGTCATGGTGGCGCCCAGCGCGCGGTGCGTGGCGTCCAGCGCGGTCTTACGGTTGGCCGGTGGCTCGGTCATGCAGGCTCCCAGAGTCCCGATGAGTCCCCACAAGGGGTATGACGTGGATGTCCTCCCCATCTGTCATCGGAACCTGAGAGGTTCGCCGACAGCTCCGGACGGCTGGAGCGCGGCTTGCACCTTGGGTGGAACCGTCGGCCCGCGCCGGGGCGTGAGCGTGACGGTCCGCTTTTCAGATCTGCCTAGCCTGCGCGGTAACGGGGCCTGAGAGATTCAAGGGAGGATCTTGCTCCTTCGGCGCCCCGGCGTGCGGTTGCTGACGTGCGGTTGCTGCTGCCGCCTGCCGGGGACTCTCCCGCGCGGGTTCGAACGGCCGGTATGGAGTTGAGTGCGCACATCATCGCACGGGTGAGCGGGCCGTGGCTGCCCCTGCGCGGAAGCCGTTCACCTTGAATCATATTACCTTTTCTTTACATACTTGGGGGGTGGCGGCCGAGCCGTCACCTCGGGAGGGGAGATCCATTGGGCAGCCTGTGCCGTGCAGACGCGATGCCGAGGGGTGCGCGGGCGGGTCCCACCGCCCGCCCCGTGGTCCGCCACGACCTGCGCCGGACCGCCACCGAGCGCACGCTGCGCTACCGGGCGGGGGATGTGGTGGTCGTCTCCGGGCTGCCCGGGGGTGGCAAGTCCACCCTGATAAGAAGCGCCGTTCCCGCGGGTTCCGACGTCGTCCGCATCGACTCCCAGGACGCCCGGGAGCGCTGGGAGCACCGGATGCCGCGCTGGCTGCCGTACGGCGTCTACCGGCCGCTGGTACGGCTCGCGCACTACGCGGGACTGCGCGCCGCGCTCGGTTCCGGGGCCGCCGTCGTGGTGCACGACTGCGGCACGCAGAGCTGGGTGCGCCGCTGGCTGGCCCGGGACGCGGTACGCCGGGGCCGGTCGCTCCATCTGCTGCTGCTCGACGTCGCCCCCGAGGACGCGCTGGCCGGGCAGACCGCGCGGGGCAGGCGGGTGTCCGGCTACGCCTTCCGCCGTCATCTGCGTGCCGTGGGCAGGCTGCGGACCGCCGCCGTGACGGGACGGCTGCCGGCCGGCTGCGTCTCCTCGGTACTGCTGGACCGGAGCGCGGCCCAGGCACTGCGGGCCGTGCGCTTCGAGCCGCTGCCGGCGGGCGTGCCCATGGCGGTCTCAGCCCATCTGCGGCCGGTGCCCGCACCCGCCGCGGCGCCGCCTGTTCCGGCGCCGCCCGCTCCGGTGGTGCCCGCGGTCGTGCCGTCGGCCAGGGCCGGACCGCGTGCGGCGGCGGTCCCGCCCCCCCGGAGGGACGACGGGACCACCCAC
>NZ_JAGPXJ010000122.1:0-16733 GCF_018070605.1 Streptomyces sp. B15 | reverse complement strand
GCGTACGCGAGCACCTGGCGCCGTATCTGCCCAACCACCCGCTGCAGCCCGCCGCGGGTCCCGAGACGGGCATCGGGCCGGTCTCGGGGGCGCCGTGGGGCTCGGCCGGGATCCTGCCGATCTCCTGGGCGTATGTGCGGCTGATGGGCTCCGAGGGGCTGCGCAGGGCGACCCAGGTGGCGGTCCTGAGCGCCAACTACATCGCCAAGCGGCTGGAGCCGCACTACCCCGTGCTCTACACGGGCCCGAACGGGCTGGTGGCGCACGAGTGCATCATCGACGTACGCCCGCTGACCAAGCAGACGGGCGTGAGCATCGACGACGTCGCCAAGCGGCTGATCGACTACGGCTTCCACGCGCCGACGATGTCCTTCCCGGTCGCGGGAACGCTGATGATCGAGCCGACCGAGAGCGAGGACCTCAACGAGGTCGACCGGTTCTGCGAGGCGATGATCGCCATTCGTGCGGAGATCGAGAAGGTCGGTACGGGGGAGTGGGACAGGGAGGACAACCCGCTGCGCAACGCCCCGCACACCGCCGCGATGCTCGGCCGCGAGTGGCAGCAGGGCTACGGACGCGAGGAAGCCGTCTTCCCGGCCGGTGTGCAGGCGTCCGACAAGTACTGGCCGCCGGTGCGCCGGATCGACGGCGCCTACGGTGACCGCAACCTGGTCTGCTCCTGCCCGCCGATGGCGGAGTACGACGCGGGGTAGTGCGGAGCCGAGCGCTGTGGCGGAGCCCGTCGCGTATACCGTACGCCGACGGGCCCGCCGCAACGGACGGCACACCACCACGACAACGAGGGTTGCGGGGGGCCGGGGGGGCCCCCCCAACCCTCATCTGCGGTCGACCTGCCGCCGCGCGCTAGGCGGCGGTGATGACGTGGCGCGCGCCGAGCGGCTTGTGCGGCGCGATGATCTGGCCGTCCGGCAGCAACTCACCCGTGTCCTCGAAGAGCAGAACTCCGTTGCAGAGCAGGCTCCAGCCCTGCTCGGGGTGGTGGGCCACGGGGTGCGCGGCCTCCCTGTCGGCTGACTCCGCTGTCGGGCACGGTGGCTGGTGCTGGCACATTGTCGGTGTCGTCTTCCGTAGTGTTGTGGCGTCTGTCCTGCGGCTCTTGCTGTGCATGGCCGTTCCCCCGTAACCCCGTACGTTCCGGTCCATCTCCCAGTGTTCCGCTGCTGGCTCGAATCCGCAGGGATTTCGCGTCAGCTCGTACCCAACCGCACAGACGCATCACCCGGGCGGGCGGTTGCGCCCAACTGCGCGGCTGTTCCGGGGGGTTCGGGTAATCGCGAAGACTAGCCCATCCGGTGGAGCGCACAGCGGTGCAGGTGTGTCGCGGGACGGACGCCGGTCCCGCTCCGCCCCCGAGCCGGTCTCAGGCCGTACGCAGCAGCCCGGCCGTCTGCGGGTCCGTACCGGGAGCCGGCTGCGCCGGAGCCGCGGAGGCCACCAGTCTGCGCGTCAGTACGGGCAGCAGCGCATCCACCCGGTGCGCGGTGTGCGGGGCGATGCCGGGCGGCGCGGGGGCCAGCGGTATCAGCAGGTCGGCCGGGTCCGGTACGCCGCCGCACGGGTCGGCGGAGACCTCGGCGTGCAGCCACAGGGTGAGCATGTACAGCTCCGGCACCGACAGCAGCCGAGGCTGGTAGGGCGTCGGCAGCAGTTCGGCCTGGCGCATCGCCCGCACGGTCGACAGGACGTAGGGGCCCTGCCGGAACTGGCCGAAGGCCCAGCCGTCCGCCGTCAGTACGGCTTCCGCCGTGCCGACGTAGGAGCCCTGGGCGCCCTCACCGACGGTTCCGTCGTCGGACAGCAGGAAGCGCCAGCCGGTCAGCCGGGTGCGCGGGGAGGCGGTCGCCGGTTCGTCGGCGCGTTCGCCGACGCGCTCCACCGCGCGTTCGCGGGAGTGCGGCGCCACGCGTGCCATCTCGTACGCCGGGAGCGGGAGTTCGGGACGCAGGGGGCCCTGGGCGGTGCGCAGCGCCATGGGGGCTCGGGAGCCCCTGACCGCGCTCGGGGAGCCGAGAGCGGTCAGGACACTGCGCAGGGCGGGGGCCGGGGCCGAGGGTACGTGCAGCGGCATGGCGGGTCGCCTCTCTTGGGAGACACAAGGTGCTGGCGGGGGCGCGACGGCTGTGTCGGCGCGGGATGGGCCGCGAAAGCGGCTGGGAGGGGTCGACGGGGGCGGGCCGGGATCGCCAAGTCTCTGCCTCGTTCGCGCAGTTTATACGAGATGTGTTCGAGGAGTGTTTCCGCTAACGTGCCCCGTTGTTTCCCGTAAGGCCGTAACCGGTCGAATCCGCGGGCTTTTCACCTGCGGCGACGACGGGTACACGGGGATGACCTCGGAATCTGGGCCAAACGCGGTCGGCCGGAAGATGCCGGTGTTTTCACGGAAGCTGTGCCGCTGGGGCTGGACGCCGCCGTATGCCGAGGGAATGTGCCGTCCTGCATCCGCCAGCCTAGCGGCAGTTACCCGCCGCGTCAGCCCTGCCAGGCGTTATCCGCAGCGCGGCAGGGCATCATCGGTGCACGCTCGGCCGGGACCTCCGGCAGCATCCACCAGCAGGGAGGAAGCCCCCGATGGGAGAGAAGGTCGTCGCCGACAGGTTCGACCTGTCCGATCGACGGCGGTACCGACAGAAGCTGCACAAGTGCCTGCAGGGGCTGTGGCAGCTGCTGGAAGAGAAGAGGTTCGACCGGCCCAGGAATCTGATGGGGCTGGAGATCGAGCTGAATCTCTCGGACGCCCAAGGTCAGCCCCTCATGGTGAATGCGGAGGTTCTCCAGCACATCGCGAGCTCGGATTTCCAGACAGAACTGGGGCAGTTCAACCTCGAAGTGAATATCGTGCCGCACGCGCTCTCCGGAAGAGTCCTCGATCAGCTCGCCGAGGAACTTCGCACCGGGCTGGCCTACGCGGACCGGCAGGCCCGTGCGGTCGACGCGCGCATTGTCATGATCGGCACCCTGCCGACGCTCACGGCACGCGATCTGACCTTGGCCAACCTCACCGAGGGCGACCGCTACCGGCTGCTCAACGACCAGATCATGGCCGCACGCGGCGAGGAGATCTCCCTCGACATCGACGGTGTCGAACACCTGGTGAGCACCTCGGAGTCGATTGCGCCGGAGTCCGCCTGCACCTCCGTACAGCTCCATCTTCAGGTGACGCCCGGCCGGTTCGCCGACGTATGGAACGCGGCGCAGGCCGTCAGCGGCGCGCAGATCGCCATGGGCGCCAACTCGCCCTTCCTGTTCGGGCACGAGTTGTGGCGCGAGTCGCGGATCCCGCTCTTCCTCCAGGCCACCGACACCCGCCCGCCGGAGCTGAGCGCCCAGGGGGTACGCCCGCGCACCTGGTTCGGGGAGCGCTGGATCTCCTCCGCGTACGACCTGTTCGAGGAGAACCTGCGCTACTTCCCCGCGCTGCTGCCCATCTGCGACCAGGAGGACCCGCAGCGCGTGCTGGCCGCCGGCGGGGTGCCGGCGCTGCCGGAGCTGACCCTGCACAACGGCACCATCTACCGCTGGAACCGGCCCGTCTACGGGGTGATGGAGGGCGCCGCGCATCTGCGGGTGGAGAACAGGGTGCTGCCGGCCGGACCGACGGTGACCGATGTGCTGGCCAACGCCGCCTTCTACTACGGGCTGGTCCGGGCGCTGGCCGACGACCCGCGGCCGGTGTGGAACCGGATGCCGTTCGAGTACGCCGAGCGGAACTTCGACGCGGCCTGCCGGTACGGCATCGAGGCCGAGCTGTGGTGGCCGCGCTCGGGCCGGGGCACCGGGCTGGTACGGCAGCCCGCCACCCGGCTGGTGCGCAACGAGCTGCTGCCGCTGGCCGCGGCCGGGCTCGACGCCTGGGGGGTGGAGCCCGCGGACCGCGACCGGTACCTCTCGGTGATCGAGGAGCGCTGCCGACTGCGGGTCAACGGCGCCTCGTGGCAGGCGGCGGCCTACCACCGCGCGGTGGACTCCGGACTCGACCGGGAGAAGGCGCTGGCCGCCGTCGCCCGTGCCTACTGCGACCGCGCGGCGGACGGCGCCGCCGTACACACCTGGGGCGAGGGGCCGTAGCCGGACGTGCGGAGAACGGCCGGCACCGGGCACCCCGACCGGCGGTGTTCCCGGCGTGTCGCCGCGAGCCGTTCCGGGGCGCGGGGCCCCGACGTCCGCCTCCAGCGGCTGCCACAGCCCCTGGAGGCGGCGCACCGGGCCCCGCACGTCGGCGCACCGGGCCCCCGCACGTCGGCCGCACCGGAGCCGTCGGGCAAGCTGTGACGTGGCAGGTCCGGTGGCGGTGCGACAGGAGGAGACGGGATGAGCAGGGCGTCGGGAACTGGAGGTTCGTGTGCGCGCACAGGCGCCTGACGACCCGCTGCCCGCACCCGCGGCAGCCACCGCCGACGGGCTGCCGCGGCAGGCGCTCCGCAGCGAACTGCTGCTGGTGCTCGCCCTCTCGCTGGGAGCCAGCGCCGTCTCGTCGCTGATCAGCTTCGTCGGTGCGCTGACCCGACCGGGCGGGCTGGCCGACCAGGCCGCCCGGCTCAACTCCTCGCAGGCACCCGGCCGGCCCTGGCTCGACCTGGCCTGGCAGCTGTTCGGGATCGCGACCGCGCTGGTACCGGTCGCGCTGGTCGCGCACCTCCTGGTGCGTGAGGGCGCGGGCGGCCTGCGCGTACTCGGCTTCGACCGTCGCAGGCCCGCCTTCGACCTGAGCTGGGGCGCGGCTGCGGCGGCGGGTATCGGCGGCTGCGGCATCGGCCTGTATCTGCTGGCGCAGGCGGGCGGCTTCAACCTCACGGTGGAGCCCGAGTCACTGCCCGACGTGTGGTGGAAGTACCCGGTCCTGATCGCCTCCGCGGTGCAGAACTCCGTGCTGGAGGAGGTGATCGTCGTCGGCTATCTGCTGCGTCGGCTCGACCAGCTGGGCTGGTCGCCGCTCGCCTCGCTCTCCGCGAGCGCCGTGCTGCGCGGCTCCTACCACCTCTACCAGGGCATCGGCGGGTTCTTCGGCAATCTGGCGATGGGGCTCGTCTTCGGCCTCCTCTACCGGCGTTGGGGCCGCGTGGGGCCGCTGGTGGCGGCCCACGCGCTGATCGACATCGTCGCCTTCGTCGGCTACGCGCTGCTCGCGGGTCGGGTGGACTGGCTGCCCACGCCGTGAGATCGCGGCGATGAGCGGCACGGGCCGCCGCGCACACGCTGGTGTGGCGCCGCACCGTGCCGCACCGTGCCGTGCAGTGGCGTGCAGTGCTGTGGCGCGGCAGGGATCGCCGCAGGACTTGTCGCCGCAGGACTTACAGCCGTGTACGCAGCTTCGCGTCCAGCACCGTGATCGCCTGACCGTTCAGCAGGGTGCGGTCGCCGCGCAGTGTGGTGCGCACATAGCCGGTGCGGCGCGATGCCTGGAGGCCGGTCAGCGTGTCCCGCCCGAGCCGGCGTGACCACAGGGGCGCGAGCGCGGTGTGCGCGCTGCCGGTGACGGGGTCCTCCGGGAGCCCTTGGGAGGGTGCGAAGACGCGGGAGACGAAGTCGTGCCCCGGCTCGCCCGGCGTGGCGTGCGAGGACGGTGCCGCCGCGGCCGTCACCACCACGACCGGGGTGGGGAGCGCGGCGACGGCGGCGGATTCGGGGGCCAGTTCGCGCAACGTCTGCTCGTCGGCGAGCTCCAGCACCAGCATCCCCAGCGTGCCGGTGCCCCAGGCGGCCACGGCGTCGGCGCCGAGGGCCTGCGGGACGCCGTCCGGCACCGGGACCGGCGCCGGACGGGCGGTGGGGAAGTCGAGGGTGAGCGTGCCGTCCGGCTCCCGGGTGGCGCTGAGCACCCCGCTGCGGGTACGGAAGCGCACCCGCTCGCCCTCGCCCAGCAGGCCGTCCTCGGCGAGCACATGGGCGGTGGCGAGCGTGGCGTGACCGCACATGTCCACCTCCGTCGTCGGTGTGAACCAGCGCAGTGCCCAGTCGGCTTCCGGGTCGCCGGGCACCGGGTGCGCGTAGGCGGTCTCGGACAGGTTGAGCTCGGCTGCGACGGCCTGGAGGCGGGAGTCGTCCGGCGGTCCGTCCTCATCCATCAGGACGACGGCGGCGGGGTTCCCGGTGTAGGGCCGGGCGGCGAACGCGTCAACGGTACGGAGTCTCATGGCCCGGGACGGTACGACGCCGGGGCGGCCGGGGGCAGCGCCAATTCCCCGCGTGTGGCTTGAACGGCTGTGCGAGAGGCACTGCTGGGGTGCGGGGTGCCCCGGGATGCGCGCTGCCGACCCCGGAGCCGGCCGAGCCGGGCTCAGCAGCGTTCGTACAGGTGCCTGTCCTCTCCCTCCGGCCGGACGTCCAGGTCCCGCCGGACGATCGACAGCCGCTCGCCCCACGTGCGGCAGGCCGCCGCGAGCCCCTTGGCCGTGTACTCGACGTCCAGCACCCGGTCGTCGTACGCCTTCGCGTAACTCCCGCACTCCCGGTACTGCCCGCACTCCTCCGTCACGGCGAAGTCGAACCCCATCGCGTCGCGCTGCCCCAGCAGCTCCTGGGCGTTCTTCTGGCCGGCCGCCATCCCGCTCCGGTGCGCGCGCCGGGTCAGCAGTGCGGCGAACTTCACGTTGTCGCCCCGGGTGAGGCGCTTTCCGGAGCGCTCGTAGGAGTCGAGGTTGTCCAGTTCGACCGCCTGGAACCCCTTGTCGGCGCAGCCCTCGATCCAGCCGCCGACGATACGGGCCAGCGCCTTGCGGCGCGTGGCGGTGGAGGTGTCGAGCAGTGCCTCGTTCCAGTCGGTGTCCATCACCGGCTTGCCGCCCGCCCCGTGCAGCACCAGGTCGGGGTGGTTCCGCTGCCACCAGTCCAGGGCGTCGGGCTGGGCCTGGAAGCCGTTGACGTAGCAGATGCTGTACCGCCCGGCAGCGGGCTTGTGCGCGCGGTCCCGGGAGACCACGCGCACCCCGTCGGGCGGCGGGTAGGCGCCGCCGATCTGGTAGTCGAAGCCCGCGTGTACGGGAGGCGGTGCGGGCCGGTCCGCCGTGGAGGCGCGGTCGCGCTCCGGGGAGCGCTCGCCCGGTTCGCCGCCGCAGCCGGCGAGCACGGCCACCGCGAGAAGGGCGGCGACGAGCGCCGGAACCCGGCGGTTGCGGTCCGCTGAGACGACACGGGTGGACATACGGGCGGCTCCTGACGCTTGCGGGAAGGCGCCGGCCGCCCCCGGCGCCCAGCTTACGGAGCCGGCCGTGGCCCGTCCGGGGAGCTCCCCGTACGGCAGAAGGGCAGGTCGGTGGGGTGGTGGCCGGTGCTCGGCCGCGCCATGGCGGCAGGTGCTTGTCGACCGATGCGTTCCGATATATCGTTGAAGCATCACGACAGATCAAAGATACGATGTGAAGGAGTCGGCGATGTATCCCTACGGAACGGAACACGAAATGGAACAGGGCGCTCGGCAGTACGGCCCGGGCCGCGAGCGTGGCGGAGGGGGAGCCGGTGGCGGCCCCTGTGGCCCGCACGGTCATGGCCCGGGCCGCGGATACGGACCCGGGCGGGGGCGTGCGGCCTTCGGCCCCTTCGGGTCGCCCTTCGGCGGCGGGCCCTTCGGCGGCCGTGGGCGCGGCCGGGGCGGACCCCGGGGCCGGGCGCGGCGCGGCGATGTCAGGGCGTCGATCCTCGCGCTGCTCAAGGACCGCCCGATGCACGGCTACGAGATGATCCAGGAGATCGCCGAACGCAGTGGCGGCGCCTGGAAGCCCAGCCCCGGCTCCGTCTACCCGACCCTCCAACTGCTGGAGGACGAAGGGCTGATCGTCAGTCAGAGCGAGGGTGGCAAGAAGCACTTCTCGCTCACCGACGCGGGCCGGACCGAGGCCGCGGCCGGCGCGGAGGCCCCCTGGGAGGACGCGGGGCGCGGTGCCGACTGGGAGGCCCTGCAGGAGGTGCGTACCGCGGCCGGAGGGCTCGCTTCGGCCTTCCAGCAGGTGTGGGCGACAGGCACCGAGGAGCAGCGGGAAAAGGCGCTCCGGGTCGTCAACGACGCCCGCAAGAGTCTCTATCTGATCCTCGCCGAGGAAGACTGAGGCCCCGCCGCTCCGCAGGACGCGGAGTCGCGTGTCTCCTTCCCAAGGAGGAGACATCCGACATCCGCGCCCACCCATGGGGGGACCGGCATATGCCACGGCACGCCGATGATTTTTCACAGGTGTGTGTGGTGTGGTGGTTCGGTGCACAGCTCTACACCGCCCAGTCTCTCGGCCGAAGCGGGGTTCGACGCCGCCGTCGACCCGCAGGCCAGCGCTGCGCTGGCCGATGTGATCGCGACCGCGCGCCGCCGTGCGGCGCGGGACGGCGACCGGCAGATCGACACGGCGCACCTGCTGCACAGCCTGCTGGAGTCCGACAGCGGCACCTGGGAGCTGCTGGACGGCGGCGGCTCGCAGATCGGCAAGCTGCTCGGCTATCTCGTGCAGCGCAGCATCGGTTACGGCCTGCGCTGGCAGAGCACGGTGGAGGATTCCGGCGCCGTGCCGGCCGTCTCCGACCAGCCCGGTGCGGTGCCCGGGTGGTCGCCCAGCGCGCAGGCGGCCCTGGAGCTCGCCGCCCGCCGCGCCGAGCGGCTGGGGAGGGCGCGGACGGAGGGCGTCGACCTGTTCGCCGGTGTGGTTGCCGCCCCGGAGTGCCGGGGCGCGGAGGTGCTGCGCCGCGCGGGGGTCGACGTGGAAGAGCTGGCCGCCCGGCTCGGGGTCGCCGACGGCGCCTGAGGGCACCTCGTGGCGACTGATCGGCGCGTCTCCTCGGCGGCAGGGGGCCGTGCGCCGACGGCCCGGAGCTGACCGGACGGTGGATGTCAGGGGTCTCGGGGATGACACTCCTGTCGGCGCTTGAGATGATGCGGCGATGCGCACCGACTCGTCCACCACGGGCGTCTCCCGTGCCCGCACCTCGGGCCTCGTTCTCGCGTTGGTCTCCGCCTGCGCGTTCGGCAGTTCGGGCGTCGCGGCCAAACCGCTCATCGAGGCCGGACTGGAGCCCCTGCACGTCACCTGGCTGCGCGCCGCGGGCGGGGCGCTGGTCATGCTGCCGCTGGCCTGGCGGCACCGGGCGCTGGTACGGGAGCGGCCGTGGCTGTTGGTGGGCTTCGGGCTGCTCGCGGTCGCCGGTGTGCAGGCCTTCTACTTCACCGCGCTCTCCCGCATCCCGGTCGGCGTCGCGCTGCTGATCGAGTATCTGGCCCCCGCACTGGTGCTGCTGTGGGTGCGGTTCGTCCAGCGCCGTGCGGTGACACGGGCCGCCGCCGTCGGCATGGTGCTCGCGGTCGGGGGCCTCAGCTGTGTCGTCGAGGTGTGGGCCGGGCTGCGGCTCGACGGGCTCGGACTGCTGCTCGCGCTGGGAGCCGCCTGCTGCCAGGTGGGGTACTTCGTGCTCTCGGACCACGGCAGCAGCGTCGAGGAGGGCGACGCGGCCAGGCCGCCCGCCGACCCGATCGGGGTCATCGCCTATGGACTGCTGATCGGCGCGCTGGCGCTGACCGTGGTCGCCAGGCCCTGGCACACCGACTGGTCGGTTCTCGGCGGCAGCGCCCAGTTGCAGGGCACCGAGGTGCACGGGCTGGCGCTGCTGGTCTGGATCGTGCTGGTGGCCACCGCGACCGCATATCTGACCGGGGTCGTTTCGGTACGGCGGCTGTCTCCTGCGGTGGCGGGTGTGGTGGCCTGCCTGGAGGCGGTCATCGCCACGGTGCTCGCCTGGGTGCTGCTCGGCGAGCACTTGAGCGCCGTCCAGTTGACGGGTGGTGCCGTGGTGCTGCTGGGCGCCTTCATCGCCCAGCGTTCCACCCCCAAGGCGCCGGCCGACGACGCCGCACCGGTGGCCGGGTCCACCGGTCCCGCCGGTGCGGCGGCGGACGTCAGCGCGCGGTGAGGTAGCCGGGCAGCGGGATGTCCGGCGAGAGGTCGTCGGCCGGTATCGGAGCGCCGTGGACGGTGGAGACGGGCAGTACGCCGCTCCAGTACGGCAGGTCGAGGTCTTCCGGCTCGTCGTTGGGCCCGCCGGTGCGGGACTTCGCCGAGACCTCGTCCAGGTCCAACCGGACCACGGCAGTGGCGGCCAACTCCTTCGGATTCGCCCTGCGCGAGTCGTCGGCCCGGCCCGGTACGGCGTTCTCCACGATCGCGTCCAGCGCCAGCAGCCGTTCCTCCTGGTCGGTGACCTGGTGTGCGAGGCCGTGCGCCACCACGGAGCGGTAGTTGACCGAGTGGTGGAAGGCCGACTTGGCCAGAACCAGCCCGTCCAGGTGGGTGACCGTCACACACACCGGCACCCCGGCGTCGTTCCGGCCCGCCTCGCGCAGCGGGCGGGAGCCCGTGGAGCCGTGCACATACAGCCGTTCCCCCACCCGGGCGTACAGCGTGGGCAGTACGACAGGCGCGCCGTCCCGGACGAAGCCGAGATGGCACAGGTAGCCCGCGTCGAGGATGGCGTGCACCGATTCGCGGTCGTAGGCCATGCGCTCGCGCGCCCGG
This sequence comes from Streptomyces sp. B15, assembly GCF_018070605.1. Lineage (NCBI taxonomy): Bacteria > Bacillati > Actinomycetota > Actinomycetes > Kitasatosporales > Streptomycetaceae > Streptomyces > Streptomyces sp. B15. Next base: position 6,231 of record NZ_JAGPXJ010000122.1, on the reverse strand, counting down.
CTGCCGGTGGTGCGCGCGGTGGGGGTGTAGGTCGCCGGGGTGGAGGGCGAGTCGGCCATTGCACTCTCCTATTGCACTAGTGCATAATGTTGTTTGTGCTAGGAGACTACCGGATCGAAGGTCGTGGCGCAGCAGAGATCGCGGACAGCGTCGAGCGGGGCGTGGGCAGTGGTGCGCTCGCGCCGGGCGAACTGCTGCCGCCGCTGCGGGAGCTGGCGGCCGAGCTGGGCGTGAACCCCAACACCGTGGCTGCCGCGTACCGCACCCTGCGTGACCGCGGCGTCATCGAGACCGCGGGGCGACGGGGCAGCCGGATCCGGCAGCGGCCGGCCACCGCACCCCGCGAATCCGTCCGGGTCGAGCCCCCCGCGGGTGGTGTCGACATCTCCACCGGTAACCCCGACCCCGCGCTGCTTCCGCCGCTCGCCACCGCCTTCGCCGCCTCGGCCGACCGGGCGGCACGCGCCCCGGTGCTCTACGGCGCACCGGACGCCGACCCCGGGTTCGCGGCGCTGGCCCGGGCGGCGCTGGATGCCGACGGGGTGCCCGCCGGGCCGCTCGCCGTCACTTCCGGTTCGCTCGACGCCATCGAGCGTGTCCTGGCGGCACATCTGCGCCCCGGTGACGCCGTCGCCGTCGAGGACCCCGGCTGGGGCAGCCTGCTGGACCTCGTCCCCGCGCTCGGACTGCGCCCGCTGCCCGTGGCCGTGGACGACGACGGACCGCTCCCCGCCGAACTGGCGCGTGCCCTCGGTCAGGGGGCACGCGCTGCCGTCGTCACCGACCGCGCGCAGAACCCGACGGGCGCCGCTGTCTCGCAAGCCCGCGCCCGGGAACTGCGGGCCGTGCTGAGGGGTCACCCCGGGACGCTGCTGATCGAGGACGACCACGGGCACGGCATCGTCGACCTCCCGCTGCATCCCCTCGCGGGCGTCACCCGTATGTGGGCGCTGGTGCGTTCGACCGCCAAGGCTTACGGCCCCGATCTGCGCCTGGCCGTACTGACGGGTGACCCGCTCACCGTCGACCGGGTCCGTGGCCGCCAACGGCTGGGCCCCGGCTGGGTCAGCCACCTGCTGCAGCGCGCCGTCGCCCACCTGTGGGAGACCGGCGCGGCGGACCCGGCGCGGGTGGCCGACGGGTACGGCACCCGGCGCACGGCGCTGGTGGACGCGCTCGCCGCGCGGGGCGTCACCGCGCGGGGACGCAGCGGTATGAACGTATGGGTGCCGGTGCGGGACGAGACCGGTCCGGTGGCGCGGCTGCTCCAGGCCGGCTGGGCGGTGGCCCCCGGCGCCCGCTTCCGGCTCGCGTCCCCGCCGGGGCTGCGCGTGACCGTCTCGCCGCTGGCCCCGGGCGACATCGACCGCCTCGCCGACGACCTCGCCATGGCGCTGCGTCCGGCGGAGGCGGGGCGCTACGACTGACCCGGGCGGCGCAGGTTCCGCCGCTCACAGCTTGCGGAAGTCCCAGGAGACGACCGACTCGGGCACCAACTTCAGCCAGGCGTGCCGCCCGTCGTACGGCATCTGCGCCATACCGAAGTACTTGGCCGGGAACAGCCGTTCCACCTCGGCCAGTTCCGGGAAGGGCGCACCGCTGCGCGGAGCCTCCCCGACGAACTCGGCGCTGCCGGACAGTTCGACGCCGCGCAACTGCCCGTACTCCTCGCCGTCGTCCACCAGCACGGCGAGCCGGGGGTCGTTGCACAGCTGCGTCCACCGTCTGCTGCGGACGAGCGAGTACAGCCACAGCGCCTCGCCGTCCCAGCAGAACCACAGCGCGCCCACATGCGGTGCCCCCTGCCGGCTCACCGTGGCGACCCGGCAGGTGCGCTGGGCGCGCAGGAAGGCGTCGCGTTCTGCCGGCGTCATCATGATCCGGCGTCCTCGCCGCTGCTGTGCGTCGGCCATGCGTCTCCGCCTTCCCGAGCCGAACCGGGTGTTCCCGACCGAGCTGTTGCTGACGAATCGTCAGGAAATCATGATGGCTCTTCCCGTCCGACGCAATGGTCCCTATCCTGCGGGCGCCCCGACGACCCGGCGCCCGCAAGCCCCCACGACGGAAGGGAAACAGGGATGCCTCCGACCGACCGGCTCGCCGCCCAGCTCGACCCCGCCACCACCGCACTGCTGACGGTCGAATGCCAACGCGGCGTCGTCGGCGAGGAGAGCGCCCTGCCCGAACTCGCCCGCCAGGTACGGAGCACGGGTGTGCTGGACCGGATCGCGCAACTGACCGCCACCGCCCACCGGGCCGGCGTCCAGGTGCTGCATGCCGTCGCCGAGCGCCGCCCCGACGGCAGGGGAGCCGGCCGGAACGCGCGGCTGTTCCGCGCGGCGGAGCGGCTCGCCGTACAGCAGTTGACGGGATCGACCGCCGTGCGGGTCGCCGAGCCCGTCCCGGTGGCCGACCAGGACCTCGTCGTACGGCGGCTGCACGGGCTCTCGCCGCTCGCCGGCACGGACGTGGACGCGCTGCTGCGCAACCTCGGCGTGCGTACGCTCGTGGTCACCGGTGTCTCGGCGAACGTGGCGGTGCCCAACGCCGTCTTCGACGCCGTCAACCTCGGCTACACCGCCGTGGTACCGGCCGACGCCATCGCCGGGGTGCCCGCCGACTACACCGCCGCGCTGGTGCGTCACACCCTGGCGCTCGTCGCGACGGTCACCACAGCCGACGAGGTGGCGGGCTGCTGGCGGGACTGAACAACCGCTCGTCCTGGCAGGGGCCCTGACCCTGGACCGGGCGCGGGGTCGTCCGGGCCGCTGTCAGCCTTCTGTGCGGAGTCGTCCGCCCTCACCCGTGTCGAGGGTGATGGCCCCGGCGGGGCAGAGGACGACGGCCGTGCGGGCGGCTGCCCGGTGCTCGGGGCCCGGGGCGGGGCGCAGCAGCACCACCAGGCCTTCCTCGTCGTCCTGGTCGAAGACCTCCGGAGCCGTCAGGGCGCACATACCCGCCCCGGCGCAGCGCCCACGGTCGACGCTCAGCAGCAGCGGCTGCGGTGTGTCGCTCATGGTGCTACTCCTTGTCCCAGATGACGGGCAGGCTGATCACGCCGTAGATGTTGGAGCGGTCGCGCAGCGGCACCTCCTGCGGCGGCACCGCGAGGCGCAGGGTGGGGAAGCGGGCGAACAGCGCGGGGAACGCGACGGTCATCTCGACGCGGGCGAGTTGCTGGCCGAGGCACTGGTGGGCGCCGTGGCCGAAGGCCAGGTGTCCGGTGGCCCCGCGGTGGAGGTCGAGCCGGTCGGGGTCGGGAAACCTGCGCGGGTCGCGGTTGGCGGCCTGCACGGACACGGTCACCGTCTCACCCGCCCGGATCAACCGGCCCTCAACCTCGACGTCTTCGAGCGCGGCCCGCGGAATCGGGTCGGCCACGCTGAGGTAGCGCAGCAACTCCTCCACGGTCCGCCCGGTGAGAGCGGGGTCGGCGCGCAGGGCGTCGAGCTGGTCGGGGTTGCTCAGCAGGGCGAAGGTGCCCAGGCCGAGCATGTTCGCGGTGGTGTCGAGACCGGCGGCCAGCAGCAGCCCGCCGATTCCCGCCAGCTCCTCGTCGGTGAGGTCGGAGGTGGTCAGATCGCTGAGCAGGTCGTCGGTGGGCTCGGCGCGCTTGGCGAGCACCAGTTCGTTCAGGTAGTGGGACAGCGCCGTACAGGCGTCACCCTTCGCCTCCACCTCCGCCATCTGGTCGAAGAGGGCCGCCACCTGGCTCTGGAAGCGCTCCCGGTCGGCGTACGGCACCCCGAGCAGCTCGCAGATCATGAGTGCGGGTACGGGCTGAGCGAAGGCCGCCACCAGGTCGGCCGTGGGCCCGGCCGCTTCCATGGCGTCCAGGCACTCGGTGGTGAAGTGCTCGACGCGCTCGGTGAGGCGACGCATGCGGCGGACGGTGAACTTCCCCGTGAGCAGGCGCCGGTAGCGGGTGTGCTCGGGGGCGTCGAGGCCGATGATGTCGCCGACCGGCGCCGGCGGCAGCTGTTCGGGCAGCCCCGCCATCGGTATCGGCGGGTGCAGGAGTTCGTAGCGTGAGCTGAAGCGCGGGTCGGACAGAACCGCGCGGGCCGCGGCATGGCCGGTGACCAGCCAACCGATGTGTCCGTCGGCGCAGCGCATCCGGCGCAGCGGCTCGTCGCTCGGCGCGGTGAGTCCGGCGGGCGGGTCGAAGGGGCAGCCGGTGCGCCGGTCGGTGGGCAGGGCGGGCGGCTCTTCGGTGGCGTCGGCGTCGGGGTCGGGGCCGTTGGCCGTCGGGTCGTACGACATGGGTCCTCCTGCAAGCGTCGTGCGGAACGTGGAAGGTCCGGATCGGCGCACCGGCTCGATCGGCGCGGTGGTTACCGCTTGGCACCGGCCTTGAAGGTGCGGCGCGCCCACACGTAGCCGACCAGGCACAGCGCCACGCACCAGGTGAGGCCGACGGCCGCGCTGGAGCCGATGCCGGTGCCGAGCCACAGGCCGCGCAGGGTCTCGATGATCGGTGTGAACGGCTGGTTCTCGGCGAACCAGCGCAGACCGGTGGGCATGGAGTCGGTGGGCACGATGGCGCTGCCGATGAACGGCATGAACGTCAGCGGCATCGGTATGTTGCTGGCGGTCTCCGGGTTCTTGGCGACCAGGCCGATGCCCGCGGAGATCCAGGTCAAGGCCAGGGTGAGCACGGTGAGCAGACCGAGCGCCGCGACCCACTCGACGGGCGTGGCGTCGGGGCGGAAGCCCATCAGGAGGGCGGCGCCGGTGACGAGGGCCATGCTGGTCATCGTCTGGATCACACTGCCGACGACATGGCCGGTCAGGAACGAGGCCCGGGAGATCGGCATCGTACGGAAGCGGTTGACGATTCCCTCGGTCTTGTCGACACACACGCTGACCGCGGTGGTCAGGGCGCCGGAGGTGGCGGCCATCAGAATGATGCCGGGCGCGACGTAGTCGATGTAGTCGCCGCCGCCGGTGGGCATGCCGCTGATGCCGGTGCCAAGGGCGCTGCCGAAGACGTAGTTGAACAGCAGCAGCATCATCAGGGGCATGAGGACGACGGCGAGCGTCAGTGACGGGTAGCGCATGGCCTTCTTGAGGTTGCGCCGCAGCATCGTCCTGGAGTCTCTCGCGGCGTAGGACAGGGTGGCCATCAGGCGTTCTCCTTGGACGAGTCGACGGCGTCGGTGGGGCGGGAGTGACCGGTGAGGGTCAGGAAGACGTCGTCGAGGTCGGGGGTGTGCACGGTGAGCGACTCGGCCTGGACGGCGGTGGCCTCCAGGGCGTCGAGGACGGCCCGCAGATTGGCAATGGAGCCGTCGCTGGGGATCTGCAGGGCGAGGGACTCCTCGTCGCGGGTGGCGATACCGAAGATTCCCGTGGCGGTCTCCAGGTTCTGGGCGTCGGCGAACCGCACCCGGATGTGGCCGCCGGGGATGCGCTGCTTCAGCTCCTCGGCAGTGCCCTCGGCGATTAGCCTGCCCTGGTCCAGCACGGCGATGCGGTCGGCGAGTTGATCGGCCTCTTCGAGGTACTGGGTGGTCAGAAAGATCGTCACGCCGTCGTCGGCGACCAGACCGCGGATGATCTCCCACATGGTGCGCCGGCTGCGCGGGTCGAGTCCGGTGGTGGGCTCGTCGAGGAAGATGATCCGCGGATCGCCGACCAGGGTCATCGCCAGGTCCAGCTTGCGCCGCATACCGCCGGAGAAGGTGTGGGCGGTCTTGTCCGCCACCTCGGCCAACTCGAAGCGGCGCAGCAGGTTCTTGGCCCGCCGCCTGCCCTCACGCCGGTCGAGGTGGTGCAGATCGGCCATCAGGAGCAGGTTCTCCTCGGCCGTCAGCAGATTGTCGACGGCCGAGAACTGGCCGGTGACGCCGATCGCGGAGCGCACCGCGTCGGCGGCCCGGGTCAGATGGCAGCCTGCGACCTGGACCTCGCCCGCGTCGGCGTCGATGAGGGTGGAGAGGATCTCCACCGTGGTGGTCTTGCCGGCGCCGTTGGGCCCCAGCAGCGCGAAGACGGTGCCTTCGGCGATGTTCAGGTCGATGCCGTCGAGCACGAGTTTGTCGCCGTAGGACTTGCGCAGCCCCTCGGCGGTGATCGCCGGCGCCGTCGCCTTCGGGGCGGTCGGCGCGGATGTCCGGGTGGCAGTCATGCCGCTTTCCTCTCCGGGATGGGACGTTTGTCGGCGGTACGCGGAGTCAGGCGCGGCGGACGATGATGTCGCCGACCCCGCCGCGGGCGGACACGTCGACG
>NZ_JAGPXJ010000121.1:0-16787 GCF_018070605.1 Streptomyces sp. B15 | reverse complement strand
CAGGAGGTCACCGCGGCCGACGAGGAACTGCTCGCCCTCGCCCACCGGATGCGACAGGCGGTCGGCGATCCCGCGGAACTGGGCGACGGCCCCGCGGACGCGCCCGAAGCGCAGCCCCTCCCCGGCCAGCGCACCGCCCCCCCGGCCGGCAGCGCCCCGGCAGCCACCTCGGACCCGGAGCCCGGCACCGCGACAGGCGGCACCCGGCGTGCCGGACGGGGCGGCGCCCGTGCCAAGCAGTCCGCGACACCCGAACGCGGTCGGCTCGCACCCGGCGACCCCGGTCTCACCGACGCCGTGCTGACGTGGGCGGCGCAGGCCCGCTGCTACGCCAGGGAACGCCTCACCTGCGCCGCCCTGGCCGCCGAGACGGCGCGCGAGCGGTACGGGACCGCCGTACAGAAGCTGGAGGCGAGCCGCGAACTCGCGCGAGCGCAGCAGCGGTTCGCCCGCGCCCGGCAGCGTGCCGACGAACTGGCGGCCGGAGCGGAGGAGAGCGAGGCGCTGCGGCGCCGACTGGAGCGGGCGCGGGCCGCCGAGGCCGTGGCCCCCGCACTCCGATTCCACCGGGCGGCACATGACGAGCACGTCCGGGCGCGTGCGGCCGAACGGGACGCGCGGGCCCGCCTGCCGCACTCCCTGGCCGAGGCCGCCCCCGAACGGCTGGCGGAGCTGGAGCGGGAGTTGCGCCAGGAGCTGGGCGCGCTGCGGGCCGCCCGCGAGGAGGAGCCGCGCGCAGCCGGGATCGAGGCCGAACTGCGCCGGCTGGACGCCGAGTCACGGGCCGACGAGGATCTGCTCCGCGAGGCGGCGGAGTGGCTGGCGGACTGGGAGGAGCAGCGGTACGCCCTCCAGCGCCGCGTCGAGGACGCGCAGGAGGCCGCCACCCGCGCCGAACACCTCTCCGGCCGGCTCCACCCGGCCCGCGCCCGCCTCCAGGCCGCGCGCCGCCGCGACCAGCTCGCCGCCGAGATCTCGACCGCCGTCGAAGCCCTCCACCGCGCCCGGGAGGAGGCTGCCGAGGCGAAGGAGCGCTGGCTCGCCCTGCGCGAGCGGCGGCTGCGCGGTGTCGCGGCCGCGCTCGCCGCCCACCGGGTGGCGGGCGAGCCCTGGGCCGGCTGCGGCTCCACCGCCCACCCGGATCCCGCCCGCGAGGAGCCGGACCCTGTGGACCGCGCGACCGAGGACGCCGCACTCGCCGCCTCGCAACGGGCGGCCGAGCACCGCCGGTCGGCCGAGGAGCGCCTCGCGGCGCTGCGCGAGAACCACACGGCGGCTCAGGCCGAAGCGGCGGGCGGCGGAGCCGTCGGCGGGCGGGGGACCGAGGGGTCCGCCCCGCTCCAGGGGGAGGCCGAGGACGCGAGCACCGAGGCGCTGGCCGCCGCCGTCGCCGCGCTGGAGGACGAGCACGCGGAGGCGTACAGGCAGGCGTCCGGCACCCATGAGGCGCGTGAGGCGTTGGCCGCCGCCGAACGCGAGTACGCCGAGCGGCAGAACGCACGCCAGGACGCCGAGCGCCGTGCCGCGGCCCGCACCTCCACGCGGGACGCGTGGCAACGGGAGCTGGCGGCCCTCACCGAGCGGCTGGCGAAAGCCCGCGGCGAGGCCCCCAGCGTCGCCGCCCGCTTCACCGAGCTGGAGCGGCGCGTCGGACTGCTGTCCCGGGCGACGGAGGCCGCCCACACGGCCGCCCGCGCCGCCGAACGGCTCGCCGAGGCCGCGGAGCAGCTGGCCGACGCCGCCGACCGGGCCGGGTTCCGGGCGCCCGAGGACGCGGAGCAGGCCGTGCTGCCCGAGTCCGAGCAGCGCGAGCTGCGTACCCGGCTGGAACGCCGGCAGGCCGAGGAAGCAGCCGTGCGCGAGGAACTGGCCGACCCCGCACTGGCCGCGGCAGCCGCGCGGCCGGCGGCGGACCCCGAGGCGGCGCGGGCCGTCGTCGACGCCGCGGAGGTGCGACTGCGCTCCGCCGACGCCGAACACCATGCCGCGCGGGGCACGGTGGAGGCACTGGACGGACTGGGGGCGCGCGCCGCCGACCGGGCCCGCAGGCTGGCGCCGCTGCGCACGGCCTACGACCGCGTCGCCCGGCTCGCCGCTCTCGCGGCGGGTACGTCGGCCGACAACGAGCGCCGCATGCGCCTGGAGTCGTATGTGCTGGCCGCTCGGCTCGAACAGGTCGCCGCCGCTGCCTCGGCACGCCTGGGCCGGATGTCCTCGGGCCGCTACACCCTGGTGCACTCCGACGCACGGGCCTCCGGGCGCGGCAGATCCGGGCTGGGCCTGCACGTCGTGGACGCCTGGACCGGTGCCGAGCGGGACACCGCCACCCTCTCCGGCGGTGAGACGTTCTTCGCCTCCCTCGCCCTCGCCCTCGGACTCGCCGACGTGGTGACCGAGGAGGCCGGCGGCACCCGGCTGGAGACGCTCTTCATCGACGAGGGCTTCGGCAGTCTGGACGAACAGACGCTGGATGAGGTGCTGGACGTGCTCGACTCGCTGCGCGAGAGGGATCGCTGCGTCGGCATCGTCAGCCACGTGGCCGACCTGCGACAGCGAGTACCCGCCCAGTTGGAGGTCGTCAAATCCCGGCACGGCTCCGCGCTGCGCCACCATGCCGCTCCCGCGGACGGCTAGCTTCTCCGCCGCGACGGCGCTCAGCCGACGGTTCACTGACCGGCTGCTCGCCGTCGCGGCGGAACAGGGGTGAGGGGAAGGGCGGCTCAGCTGCTCAGAGTGCCGACAGCTCCCTCACCAGATCATCGAGGCCCAGAGAGCCGAGCGAGAGAGCCGCCATGTGCCAGGCCTTGGCGTCGAACTCGGCGCCGCGCTCGCGCCGCGCCGCGTCGCGGCCCTCCAGCCAGGCGCGCTCGCCCAGCTTGTAGCCGATCGCCTGACCCGGCATGCCCAGGTAGCGCACCAGCTCGCTCTCCACGAAGTCGGCGGGGCGGCCGCTGTGCATGCCGAAGAACTCCTGCGCCAGTTCGGGAGTCCACCGCTCGCCCGGGTGGAAGGGGGAGTCGGCGGGGATCTCCAGTTCCAGGTGCATACCGATGTCGACGATGACCCGGGTGGAGCGCATCATCTGCGCGTCCAGATAGCCCAGTCGCCGCTCGGCCGTGGTCAGGAAGCCGAGCTCGTCCATGAGCCGTTCGGCGTACAGTGCCCAGCCCTCGGCGTTGGCGCTGACCATGCCGACGGTCGTCTGGTAGCGGGAGAGCTTGTCGGCGACGTACGTCCACTGCGCGAGCTGCAGATGGTGTCCGGGCACGCCCTCGTGGTACCAGGTGCTGACCAGGTCGTAGACCGGGAAACGGGTCTCGCCCATGGTGGGCAGCCAGGTGCGGCCCGGCCGGGAGAAGTCCAGCGACGGCTGGGTGTAGTACGGCGCGGCGGCGCTGCCGGGCGGGGCGATCCTGGCCTCCACCCGGCGCACCGGATCGGCCAGCTCGAAGTGGGTGCCGTCCAGCTCGCTGATGGCCTCGTCCATCAGTCCCTGAAGCCATTCGCGGACCGCGTCGACGCCCTCGATGGCCTCGCCGTGGGTGTCCAGATGGCGCAGCGCCTCCCAGGGGGTCTTCGCGCCGGGAAGGACCTCCTCCGCCTCGGTGCGCATCTCGCCGAGCAGCCGGTGGAACTCCTCCCAGCCGTAGTGGTAGGCCTCCTCCAGGTCGAGATCCGCGCCGTTCCAGTAGCGCGCCCAGCGCGCGTACCGCTCGCGGCCCACCGTCTCGGGGGCGCCGGCGATGCCAGGTGCGTACACGTCCCGCAGCCAGTCGCGCAGCTCGGAGACGGCGCGGGTGGCCTCGGCGGCCGCTTCGCCGAGCTCGGGGCGGAGGGTGTCCGGGCAGCCGCCGGCGAACTGCGCGAACCAGCCCCGGTCGTCGTCCGAGTCCTTCTCGCCCAGCCACTGCGCCAGCTGGCCCAGCACCGTGGACACCTGCCGGGGCCCGGCGTACAGCCCGCGGGAGAGGCCCTCGGCGAGGGATACGCGATAGCCGTCGAGCGCGAGCGGCATCGCCCGCATCCGGTCGGCGACCGCCTTCCAGTCCTCCTTCGTCTCGGACGGCATCACGGTGAAGATGCCGCGCACCGCGTGGAGGGGCGAGTTGAGGTTGCTGACGGCGCGCAGCCCCTCACCCGCCTCGTGCACGGCCAGTTCGGCGGTCAGCCGCTCGCGCAGCAGCCGCGCGCAGCGTCGCTCCTCGTCGCTGTCGCCGCCGGGCCGCGCCTCGGCAGCGGCCAACTCCTCAAGGGTGGTGCGGTTGAGTACGGCCACCGCCTCTTGGCCCGCGGGCGAGAAGTCGGGCAGCTTGCCGTGGCTCTCGGGCACTCCGAGGTAGGTGCCGGAGATCGGGTCGAGTTCGACGAGCGCGTCGACGTAGGTGTCGGCCACCTGACGGGGCAGGGGACCGGGGGTCGCTGTGTTGATCGCATCGGACATGCGCCCATACTCGTACGCCGATACCCCTGCCGTCAGTACCGGGACGCCGCAGGTGGGGTACCGGTGCACGGTGTCGTGGCGGTCGGTGTGCGGGGCGGGGCTCAGCTCGGCGCCACGGCGGCGGGCGTCAGCGCCGCGGTCACCACCAGCGTGCCCTCCTCGACCTGGTAGTCGAGCGGCAGCCCCAGCCCGCGCATCGCGGCGACCATGCCCGTGTTGGACGACTGGGTGACCGCGTAGACGCTCTCGCAGCGTGCCTCGCGGGCCATGCCGATCAGCCGCCGCAGCAGTGCCGAACCGATACCCCGCCGCTGCCAGGCGTCCTCGACCAGCAGCGCCGCCTCGGTCTCGTCGCCGTCCCACAGCAGATGGCCGAGCGCCACCAGCTCGCCCGCGGGTGACTCCACGGCGAGGGTGCGGCCGAACCGGGGGGAGAGCAGATGCCGCAGATAGCGGTCGGCGTCCTTGACGGGGCCGTGGTAGCGGCTGCTGAGGGTCTGCTTCGAGCAGCGGGCGTGCATCGCCAGCGCGGCGTCGAGGTCGCCCTCGTCGGCGCGGCGGATCGACACGGCCCGGCCCTCGGGCAGGGTCAGCGCGTGCTGCTCGCGCGGGGCGCGCCGTCCCAGCCGCGCGTCCAGCTGCACCAGAGCGTGTGCCCGTGCGAACTCGGTGGGGGTGAAGGGCACATGGTGCCGTTCCACGACGATCTCTCCTCCGGCAGGGTCGGGCAGGCGCAGTAGCGTACCCTCCAGTGTGCCCTGGGCGGGGGTGTTGCCGGGGACCGAGCGGATCGTGCAGCGGCCCAGCAACGTCCGCAGGGCCAGCGGGAGTTCGGCGGAGTCGAGTGCGGCCCGGGTGGCCAGGCCGAGGATCCGGGTGGGGGTGTCCACCAGGTCGTGGGCGTCGGCCCGCTCGGCCCAGGTGTCGTCGCCGCCGGCCTCGGACAGCAGCCGGGTCAGTTCGGGTGCCTCCAGCGCCGCGGGGGTGCGCAGCAGGAACTCATCCACCGTGCGGTCGCCGAGCGGGTGGGTCTGCAGGGTGAGGATGTCGACCCGGCCCGCCGCCAGCGCGCCGCACACCCGCGCGAGGGAGCCGGGTTCCTCGCGTACGGTCGTGCGTACCCGCCACAGGCAGGTGGTGTCCTCGGGATACGGGTGGTCACCTGCCCCGGCGCCCTCCCGGGGGCCCTCGCCGTGCACCTGGCGGGCGCGCCATGCCCGCCATCCCTCCCGTGCGGCCGTCGTCGCACGGTGCCAGGGACGCGTCGTCGCGCCGGTCGTGGTGCCCGCCTTCTTCGCGGCAGAGTCATCAGCCATACGACCACCCTCCCGGACGGTCGTTGCCTGACCACGAACGATGCGTGACAGGTGCGTAAAAAGAGCGCTCGGCGGTCAAACATCCCTTTTGAGTCATCTGTTGAGCATTCACCCTGTGGGGGGCCGCTCCCGCGCCAGTCGCCGCAGCACCTGCCCGCACCGGTGCGCGTACAGCCGCTGCAGCACCGGCACCACGGGGCCCGCCGCGCGTGTCCACCACACCGCCGGGTTGCTGTAGGCCCATACGGTCAGCCGGACCCGGCCGTCCAGGGCCTGCTCGACCCAGAAGGCCTCCTCGCCGCACTGCGGATGACCCGGCAGCGTGCCGTACGCCCATCCGGCGCGGCGCTCGTCCTCCACGAGCCACACCACCCGGCAGGGTCCGTGCACCCGTAGCCGCCCGATGCCCAGGCCCACCGTCACCTGTACGCCGGGCGCCGCCCGTTCGGCGTCCGTCTCCATCCGTACGCCCATCGCTCGGTGCATCCGCCACTCCAGCACGGCCCGCGAGGCCGCCTGGAAGACGGCCTCACCGGTGCCCAGGGGAGTGCGTACGCACAGCGGGCGGAAACCGGGCGGCGTCACCCCGTGCGCGGTGCGGCCGACGGGCGCGTAGCTGAACGCGGGATGCTGCTCGGTCACGGCTGCCGCCCGCCCCGCGCTACTGTCCCACCCGGCCGGGCCGGAGCACCTGGGTGAACAGCACCGCACCGCTCTCCTCGCGCAGCCGCACCGTCATCTCGCCGGTGGAGCCGTCGATGTCGACCTGGCCGAAGTACTGCCCGCCCTCGGTCGGCGGTGTGTTGGCGCGGGTCGGTGCCTTGATGAACCTCTGGTCGGGACCGAAGGTGCCGTCCAGCTTCAGCGCGCCGAACCCGCCGGCGTTCAGCGGCCCGGAGACGAACTCCCAGAACGGCGCGAAATCCTTGAATGCCGCCCGGTCGGGGTCGTACCGCTGCGCACAGGTGTGGTGCACATCCGTGGTGAACCACACCGTGCCGGTGATCCGCCGGTGCTTGATGTGCCGCAGCAGCTCCGCGATCTGCAGCTCCCGGCCCAGCGGGGCGCCCGGATCGCCCTGCGCGACCGCCTCGAAGTCGGTCTTGCCGTCCGATACGACCAGCCCCAGCGGCATGTCCGAGGCGATCACCTTCCACACCGCGCGGGAGCGCGACAGCTCCCGCTTGAGCCACTTCAGCTGCCGCTCGCCCAGGATGCCCCGGGTGTCGTCCGGCCGGCGGCCCGGCGAGTTGGCGTTCCGGTAGCTGCGCATGTCCAGGACGAACACGTCCAGCAGGGGGCCGTGCCGCACCACGCGGTAGACGCGTCCGTCCTCGTCCGCGGGCGGCAGGGTGCTGATGGGGAAGTACTCGCTGAAGGCCCGCAGTGAACGGGCCGCGAGGGTGGAGACGTCCTTGACGGTGTACCGGTCGTCGTCCAGGAGCTCGCCCGGGTACCAGTTGTTGAGCACCTCGTGGTCGTCCCACTGCACGATCGAGGGCACCTGCGCGTTGAACCGGCGCAGATTGTCGGCCAGCAGGTTGTAGCGGAAGTTGCCGCGGAACTCCGCCAGGGTCTCGGCCACCTTGGACTTCTCCTCGGTGGTGACGTTGCGCCACACCCCGCCGTCCGGCAGCTCCACCCGCTCCTGGATGGGGGAGTCCGCGTAGATGGTGTCGCCGCTGTTGAGGAAGAAGTCCGGGTTCAGCTTCCGCATCCGGTCGAAGATCGGATAGCCGCCCCGGTCCGGGTTGATGCCCCAGCCCTGCCCCGCCAGGTCACCCGACCACAGGAACCGCACGTCACGTCGGCGCGCCGGCGCCGTGCGGAACGTGCCGTGCACCGGCCGGCCGGATCGCCGCGGGTCGTCGGGGTCGGCCAGGGTCACCCGGTAGTGGATCTGCTCGCCCGGCGGCAGCCCGTGCAGTGCTGTACGGCCCGTGAAGTCGGTGTCCGGCCCCACCACGGGTCCGTACCACCGCTTCGGGTTGCGGAACGACTCGGTGGCCGCCGTCTCGACCACCATGCGCGCCCGGCGGTCCGCACGCACCCACACCAGCCCGGAGGTCGTGGTCACGTCCCCCGCCTGTACGCCCCACTCGGCCGACGGGCGACCGCGCCGCGCCTGTGCGGGTGCCGCCGCGCCGACCAGCGGCAGGGACAGCGCCGCCCCCGCGCCGACCGTGCCGCGCAGCACTGTCCGCCGGGCGGGGGATCTGCCGGTCGTCGGATCGCCTTGTTCCATGTGCGGGCCTCCTCGAAGCGTGTCAGCTGTCACCCGTGCCGGCTGTCACCCATGTCGAGCTGTCACCGTGTCAGCTGTTACCCGTGTTGCCTGTGTCCGGTTACCTCTATCCCGTTCGGGTGCCGTACACACGAAGCCCCAGTGAACACCGGTGTCACACCGGACAGAAGGGGGGCACCCAACTCCCGGCCTCCGGCCGCCTCCGCGGCCTAGGATGCCGCTTCACGGACAACTCCACCCGCATGCCGCCCGCCCGCCTCACCCCGGCCCAGGAGGCCCGATGACCACCAGCCGTACGCCTGCCCAGCTCCGTGCGGACATCCGGGCGTGGGGCCTGGCGCCACACGGCCCCGAGCGTGTCGCCCGCGCGGTGGAACTGGTCGCGGAGGCCGAGACACCGGCGCGGGACGGCGGCCGAGAGGCGCGGGCCGCGCTGGGCGCGGCGCTGGTGCATCTGGCCGCCAGCCGCGCCTTCGGCTCCGCCGGACGCACCACCCCCGCCCCCGTGGCGCGGGCGCTGCGGCTGTGGGAGGAGGACCCGGGGGCGTTCGACGACGAGACCGCGTTCGCGCTGCTGTGGTCGCTGCGCTGGGCCGTGGAGGACCTGATCGCCGACCCGGGGACACCACTGGCGGACATCGAGGAGTGGCTCACCCTGCTGGCCCGCAGCCACACCGAGGCGGGCCTGTCGCAACGCGCCGTGCACGCCCGCGAGTTCCTGGCTGCCCAGCGGTTCGGCGACCGGCAGCGCGCCGCCCGGGCCTACGACGCGTGGCTGGAGGCCGAACGCGACCGCAGCGCCGACTGCGCGGGCTGCGAGCTGGCCTGGCGCGGCCGGGCACACGCGATCCGCGCCGAGGAGGCGGAGGCCGAGACTCCGGGCAGCGGTGCGGCGGAGGACGAGGCGGCGCTGCGCCTGTGGGAGCCGGTGCTGCGCGGTGAGTACCCGTGCGGCAGCAGCCGGCCGTATCTGCTGGCCGTCTCGCTCGCCCCGCTGCTGCGCCTCGGCCGCACCGCCGAGGCCCGCAGCAGGCACCTCGCGGGCCACCTGCTGGTGCGGGAGGAGCCGACCGGGCGCGGGGCCCTCGCCCGGCACCTGGAGTTCTGCGCCCTCACCGGCAACGAGGCGTGGGGTCTGGAGATCCTCGCCGAGCAGGACGGGACGCGCTGGCAGGAACAGGAGGACGCCCCCGGGTACGAGGTGTGGATGTCCGCCGTGGCACTGCTGATGCGACGGCTCGTCGAACTCGGCCACGGCGCCCTTGCCGTCCCCGGGCCGGCGGGACGGGACTGGGACGCCGACTCGCTGCTGGAGCACGCCGCCTCGCAGGCCCGTCAGGTGGCGGACCGCTTCGACCGGCGGGCCGGCACCGCACTGCACGGAGCGGCCGTCCGTGCTCGGCAGGCCGCGTCACCGCGGGTTCCGCGCCTGCCGCTCGGCGTCGGGGCCGTGGTGCTCCCGTCGCCCGGGACCGGCTCCGAGGCCGGGACAGGAGCCGTCGGCGGGACGGCCGTTCCGGACGCGTACCGGCTGCTGGAGGAGGCGCGGCGGCTGAGTGCCGCGGGGCACCCGGACGCGGCAGCCCGGTGGGCCGCCGTCGAGGACGCCGTCGCCCGTACCGGCGTACAGCTCGGCCAAGGGGAGCGGGCCGAACTCCTCGACCACCGGGCCATGGAGCTGGCCTTGACCGACCCGGCCGCCGGAGCCACCCGCTTCACCGAGGCGGCGAGCCTCTTCGCCGGGGCCGAGCTGCCGGGCGAGGCCCTCGCCTGCCGGGCGCGCGCCGCCTTCGCCGCCTCCTTCGCGCCCGAAGGCGCGGCCGTGCCGCCCGAGTCCGTCGACGCGCTGTGCACCCAGGCCAGGCACCTGCACGCGGAACACCGCATCGGCACCCGGCACGCCACCGCCGTACTGCTGGCCCGCGCCCGGATGCGGGCACATGAACTCGGAGGGGTGCTGGAGGCCGGCGGTCACGGGGGCGGCACTCCCTTCGACGCGGCGCACCCGGGCCGTACCGCGCGCACCACCGGGGCAGAACACGTGGACAGCGCCGACAGCGCCGCGGCCGAGGCACCGGGTCCGGTCGCCGACGCGCTCGACGCCGAACTGGCCGAACTCGTCGCGCTGGCCCTGCCCGACAGCTCCGAGCCCGCCGTCCGTGCCCGGATCGCCGAGGCCACCGAGACCCGCGGGCGGCTGGCGGCCCAGCGCGGCGACGCGGTACGGGCGGGCGAGCTGCTGGCCGAGGCGGCCGGCCTCTTCCACGAGGCGGGCCGCCCCTGGTCGGCCACCGGGCCCGAAGTGGCCCGGGCCCGGCTGCTGATGGAGACCGGTGACCACAAGCGGGCCGCCGAGGTGCTGCGCGGCGCCTTGCGCGAGCGGGAGGGCGCGGCCGCCCGCACCCCGGCCGACCTCGCGCGTCTTCATCTGATGCACGCCGATGTGCACGCCGCGCAAGGACTGCTCGGTGAGGAGGCCGAATCCCTCCGGCACGCCGTCCACGCGCTCCAGACCTCGGGCGGCGACTTCGAGGCGTCCCGCGCCAGGCTCCGTCTCGGCGGCTGCCTGGTGGCTCTGGAGCGGTCCGACGAGGCGGCCGCCGTCCTGGTCGCGGCCCTCGGCGAGCTGTTGGAGGTGCCCGACGAACCGGGCATCGTGCAGGCCTGCGTGTGGCTCGGCCACTCCTGCGCGCGGCCCGAACAGCTGCGGGCCGCCGCCGGGTTGCTCCGTCGGGCCGCCGACCTGCCGCACTCGTGGCAGGACCGGCACGGGCGTGCTGTCGTCACCCATCTGGCCGCCGACACCCACCGCGCCTCCGGGCAGTACACCGCCGCGGGGCAGCTGTACGGGCGGGCCGAGGAGCTGTGGCGGGCGCTGGGGGACCCGCATGCGGTGATCCGTACGCTGCACGCGAGGGCGTGGCTGGCGATGGAGTCGGGCGCGCCCGTGGCCGAGTCGCTGGCGTGCATGGAGGCGGCGCAGGAGGAGATCGCGGCTCTTCTCCGCGACCCGGAGGAGCTGCTGGAGGAGGAACAGCGGCTGCGGCTCCGGCTGGAGATCGGCCACACCTACCGGCAGACCGCCGAGTTGCTGATCGAGCCGGTGGCGGTGCCATCGGCGCCGGGAGAGCAGGACGCCGAGGCGGTGGAGTGCTGCGCCAGGGGCATCGAGTACGCGGACCGGGCCGTGGCCGCCTTCCACGACTGCGGCGAGGCGGGGTTGCACGAGGCGACGAGCGCGGAGCTGCGGGCTGCCGCGCTGGAGGTGGACCTGGGCCGCTACGACCAGGCCGTCAACAGGCTGACCCGGGTACGTGCCGCCTATCCGGCCGGTACGCCCGACCCGCACGGCGTCGTGGCCGAACGGGTGAGTGAGGCCGGTGCCCTGGAGTTGCGGATCGAGAGCGAGCTGAGCTGACTACCTGGCGGCGGGCAGGGCGCGTGCCACGTCGGCCTGCCGCGCCGTGTCGGTGATGACGCGGGCGACCGTGGCGGGGTCGTCGTTCATGGGGACGTGGCCGCAGCCGCGGAGCCGGACCAGCCGGGCGGCGGGGATCGCACGCTTGGCGCGGACTCCTTGGCGGCGCAGGAGCAGACGGTCCCGGTCGCCCCAGCCGATGGTCACCGGGATGTCGCGGATGTTGTGGCCGAAGCGTGCTCCGGGGTGCTGCCCCTGGTCCAGTACCGGGACGAAGCCGACCGCCCGGCGAAGGGCGCGGGTCTCGGCGACCACGGCGTCGGCGGAGCGCCGGCCGGGCCGGGCGTAGATGGTGCCCGTCAGTGCCGCCCGCCCGGCTGCGGTACGGGCCAGCACCTCCACCACCGGGTCCGGCAGGCTCCGCGCCCCGGCGCGCATCCCGCGCAGCACGGTGAAGGCGTACAGCCGTTCGGGCCGGGTGAAGAAACCGGCGGGCGCCAGGGCGGTGACCGAACGGGCGAAGCCGTGCAGCCCCATCTCCAGGGCCAGCAGCCCGCCCAGCGAGTTGCCGGCCACATGGGGCCGTTCGACACCCAGGGCGGCACAGGTCTCGGCGAGCAGCGGCACCACGCTCTCCAGCCCGTAGGAGACCCCTTCGGGAAGCCCGGGGGAGGCGCCGAACCCGGGCAGATCGAGCGCGATCACGTCGTAGCTCCCCGCGAGCACGGTCAGCACCGGCTCCCACGCCTGCCAGTGGTGGCCGATGCCGTGCAGCAGCAGCATCGGCTCGCCGGAGCCGCGCCGCTCGTAGGCGACCTGGAACGGCGGCCGTCCGGGGCGTGGGACCTCCACGACGGAGGCGGATTCCTGGGCGGGCGTCTGCGGGGTGAAGACGGCGGGCATGGCCACTCCTACGGTTCCTGCGGTGCTGCGTGGCGCGTCGCCGTGGGGTGCGCGCCGGGGGACGAGTGCTGCTGCGGCTCGTTGACACGATGTCAGCAAGCGCCCGTGCAGGGAAGCCCCGCGCAGCCTGGCGCCCGCGGCCCGGTGGCATGATGACAGGGTGACCGCTGACCCGACCGCCGAGGTGACCGAGGTCTTCGAGGAGCACCGAGCCGTGCTCCTCGGGGTGGCCTACCGCATGCTGGGCCGGGTGGCCGACGCCGAGGACGTGGTGCAGGAGGCGTGGCTGCGGTGGTCGGCCGCCGACTGCGCACAGGTGCGTGAGCCGCGCGGCTATCTGGTGCGCGTCACCACCCGGCTGGCCATCGACCGGCTCCGCCAGGCGCAGTCCCGGCGCGAGGCGTACGTCGGCACCTGGCTGCCCGAGCCACTGGTCACCGACTTCGAAGCGACGGTGGCGCCCTCGCGGCAGGAGGGCGCCGAGCGCGCGGTGCTCGCCGAGTCGGTCTCCCTGGCGGTGCTCGTGGTGCTGGAGTCACTCTCGCCGCTGGAGCGCGCCGTGTTCGTGCTGCGTGAGGCCTTCGGCTTCCCGTACGCGGAGATCGCCCGGACGCTGGAGCGGACCGAGTCCGCCGTACGCCAACTCGCCGGGCGCGCCCGGCGGCATGTGGCGGAGCGCAAGCCGCGCTTCGAGGTCGACCCCGGACTGCAGCGCGATCTGACCGAGCGCTTCTTGAAGGCCGCGCTGGAAGGCGACCTCCAAGGGCTGGTCTCGGTGCTCGCGCCGGATGTGCGGCTGGTCTCCGACAGCGGGGGCGGCGCCAAGGCACCGCACCGCGTCATCCTGGGCGCCGACAAGGTCGGCCGGTTCCTGGCCGCCGTCGCACAGGAAGGCGTGCGCGACCCCGCGTTCGACTTCCGCCTCCTGGAACTGAACGGCGGTCCCGGGGCACTGGTGACCCACGGGGGACGGCCTGACGTGGTCTTCTCCGTGGACGTGGCAGACGGTCTGATCCAGGCCATCTATCTGATCCGCAACCCCGGAAAGCTCACCCACCTGCGGGGCGTCGGGGAGTGACCCCGCGCCGGCTCGCCGTCACAGGCCGCCCGCGACCCTGAGCACCGCGCCCGAGGTGTAGGACGCCTCGTCGCCGAGCAGCCAGGCGACGGCGTCGGCGATCTCTTCCGGCTCGCCCGGCCGCCGGGCCGGAGTGATCTCCGCCTTCTTCCACGCCCTGTCCGGATCGCCCATCTTCGCGTGCATATCCGTGAGGACCGATCCCGGCTGCACGCAGTTGACGCGTACGCCCTCGCCGGTGAACTCCTTGGCCAGCCCCACCGTCATGGCGTCGACGGCGGCCTTCGACGCGGCGTAGTGCACATACTCGCCGGGGGAACCGAGGGTGGCGGCACAGGAGGAGATGTTCACGATCGCGCCGCCGTGCCCGCCGTGCGCGGTGGACATCTCCCGCAGGGCACGCCGGGCGCACAGCAGCGCCCCCGTCACATTGACGTCCACGACGCGGCGCATCACCTCCGGCGAGGTCTCCGTGAACCGGCCCAGCGGCCCGGAGATGCCCGCGTTGTTGACCAGCCCGGTGATCGGGCCGAGTTCTTCCCGCACGGTGTCGAAGAGGCGGTCGACGCCGGCCGCCTCGCTGGTGTCCAGCTGAACGGTGACGGCCGCGCCCCCGGCTTCGCGCACAGCCGCTGCCGTACGCGCTGCCGCCCCCTGGTCGTCGGCGTAGCCGATGCCGATGTGGTGACCGTCCCGGGTCAGTCGCAGGGCCGTGGCGGCGCCGATGCCGCGACTGCCGCCGGTGACGACGGTGACGCGCTGCAGGGAGGCGGGGGTACGGGGGCGGGTCATGGGTCCTCCGGGCGCGGGGGCGGAGCGGGCAATGATCGATGATCGATCATTGCAGCGCGAGAGGGGCTCGGCAAGGGGGTGACCCGGGGCATTGGTCTTGACCAAGGGTGAGGGGCGTCCTATGGTCGGTGAGGCATACGCAAGGTCCTTTAAAAAACAAGGACGCATAAACAAGGACGCGGAACACTGCCACACAGCGCCCGCCGGGCGTACGGGGATTGCGGAGGCAAGGGTGGGGACCACGCAGCTGGAGACGGTGCCGGAGCCGAAGTACTGGCATCTGAAGACCGTGCTGTCCGACGCGCTCGACTCCGAGTTCGCCGTCGGCGAGATCCTTCCGAACGAGCGCGACCTGGCCGCCCGCTTCGGCGTGGCCCGTGCCACGCTCCGTCAGGCCCTCGAACAGCTCGAACTGGAGGGGCGCCTGCAACGTCGCCGGGGCGTCGGCACGACGGTCGCCCCGCCCCGGGTGGGCGTGGACGTCGGTTCCGAGGCCGGCCCCCACACCTGGCCCGGAGCGCCGGGCGACGCCTGGCACACCGAGGAGCACGAGGCCGCCCCGGCACCCGCGCCCGTGGCCCGGATGCTCGGCGTGGCCGGTGACGCGGTCGTGCACGCGGTGCGCCGCAGCCGGACGACCGGCGGTCAGCAGGTGGCGTCCGAGGTGCTGTACGTCCCCACCGCCTCGGTCCCCGGCCCGGCCACAGACGTCGAGGAGGAGCCGAGCGGCGCGGCGCGGGCCCGCGCGGTGCTGCGCGAACTGCACCGGCTCCAGCTCGCGGGGCAGGACCGTACGGTGGAGCTGGGATCGGCGCGCGCCGACGACGCACGCCGGCTCGACCGGCTGCCCGGCGCCCCGGTCCTGGTCGTCACCACGCGGTATCTCGCCGACGGCGGCACGGCCGCCGTCTCGGTCGCGACCTACCGCGCCGACACCTGCCGGCTCTCGTTCAGCGACACCGACGCGGTCCCGCTGCTGGCGAGCTGACGGCCTCGCCCGCCACGGCTGCCGGTCAGCGGGCGGGTTCCGCCTCCTCCTCCAGGGTGAACAGCTCGCTCTCCGCATGGTCGAGGGCGACCCGCAGGGCCCCCGTCGCCACTGCCGTCTCACCCAGGCGGGAGAGGGCCACCCGAGGCGGGCGCAGACAGTAGCGCTCCAACTCGGCGCGCAGCGGGTCCAGCACACCGTCCAACCCCGAGGCCCAGCCGCCGACCACCAGCAGCTCCGGGTCCAGCGCCAGCACCAGCGCCGCCACGTCGTGCACCAGCCTGGCCAAGAAGCGGTCCATGGCCCGCCGTGCCTGGTCGTCCCCGCCCCTGGCCTGGGCGAACACCCGGGCCACGGCCGCCTCGTCGAGCGGGTGCAGCGGCTCGTCCGTCGTGGACAGCAGCCGTTCGGGTCTCACCTCCCGGCCGAGCAGATGAAGCGCCCCGATCTCCCCGGCCGCGCCGCCGAAACCGCGGTGCAGCCGGCCGCCGATCAGCGAGCCGGCACCCGGGCTCAGCCCGGCGAGCACCATCACCACGTCGTCCACGCCGCGCGCGGCGCCCTTCCAGTGTTCGGCCAGCGCCGCCGCGTTGGCGTCGTTCTCCACCAGCACGGGGCAGCGGAACGACCGCCGTAGCCGCTCGCCCAGGGCCAGCCCCGTCCAGCCGGGCAGCGCCGTGCCCAGCCGTACCGTGCCGTCGGCCTCCACGATGCCGGGGGTGCCGACGCCCACCGCGCGCAGCGTGTCCCGCGCGGTGCCGGTCCTGCGCAGCAGTTCGGCGACGGTGCCGCGGATCCGCTCCAGCCGCGCGTCGGCCTCCGCGGTCTCGGCCACCTGACGGGTGAGGGAACCGGTGAGGCGCCCGGTCAGATCCGAGAGGACAGCCGCCACCCGGTGCGGGCCGATCTCCAGGCCCAGCAGCTGGCCCGCCTCGGCACGGAACCGGAACCTGCGCGCTGGGCGTCCCCTCCGGGCCGCGCCGCCCGGCGGGTCGTGCGTCGCCTCAGCCACCAGACCGGCCTCGATCAGATCCTCGACCACGCCCTCGACCGTGGGCCGGGACAGCTCCGTGGCGTGCACCAGTTCGGTGAGGGTGAGCGCTTCGGGGGCCGTGGTGCCGCGCAGGGCCCGCAGCACGACCGTGGAGTTGATCCTCCGCAGCAGGGACGGGTCCCTTCCGGTCAGCCTGCTCACGCTCCGCCTCCCTGCCTGTGCGCGTGGGGCGGATCGTAACCGCTGTGGGGAATCACGGCGAGCGGCCGGGGTACCACGGTCACCTGACGCTGCTTCCGTTCGCTGTTCCCGGTGGCCGGACGGCTGCCGTTCCCGTGGCCGACCGGCCCGTCCAACCGGCTGTCAGTGCCGGGAGGTTGACTGTTCCCATGCATCTCGCCCACCACCTCACCGCCATCGGACGGCTGCAGGCCGAGCCCACCGCCCGCATCGTCGCCTTACGTACGGCCGATCCGGACCCGGACGGCGATCCGGTCGGACTCCTGGAGGCCGAGCAGGACATACGCGCCGATCACGAGGCGCTGGTGGTGCTGCTGTCCCAGCAGTGGGGCGAGCCGGAGACCGTCGATCTGGACGCGCTGCTGCCGGACG
>NZ_JAGPXJ010000120.1:0-17017 GCF_018070605.1 Streptomyces sp. B15 | reverse complement strand
CTGCAAGGGTGCGGGCCGTCTCGCCGAAGGGTGCGGGCCGTTCTCGCCGAAGGGCGCGGGCCGTTCTCGCCGAAGGGCGTGAGCCGCCGCTCTCGATCTGCCAAAAGGCGCGGACCCGGACATGACGAAGGCCCGGATCCTTGGATCCGGGCCTTCGTCCTTCAGTAGCGGGGACAGGATTTGAACCTGCGACCTCTGGGTTATGAGCCCAGCGAGCTACCGAGCTGCTCCACCCCGCGCCGTTGTGTGCACAACTCTAACGCGGGCCGACGACCAGTGCAAATCGAGGTCCCAGGGGCTGATGGGGCAGCCGGTGAGGGGCAGGTGAGACTCAGGCCGTCAGTTCCGAGCGGAGCGCGTCGCGGAGCCTGGCGGCGCGTTCGGCCACCTCTGCCGGACCGAGCTCCACGGCACGGGCGCACCAGAACTGTCCCTCGTCCAGTTCACCCTTACGGGCACTGATCAGGGCCAGCCGCAGTGCCGCCCTGCCGTGCCCGGCCTCGGCGGCGCGGGTCCACCACAGGGCCGCCTCCGGCTCGCTGCCCTCGCGGGCCAGCAGCAGCCCCAGATTGAACGCACCGTTCGGGCTGCCCGCCTCGGCCGCGGCGCGGTACCAGCGTGCGGCGTCGACGACCTCGCCCCGCGCGGCGGCGCACATGCCCAGCCGCACCTGGGCGCGGCGGTGGCCGTGCTCGGCGGCCCGCTCGTACCACTCCTCGTACTCGGGTCTGGCGCCGTCCGGGCGGCCGAGCTCGTGTTCCGAGCCCAGCTCGCCGCTGCCGCGCCGGGTGACCCGCTCCAGCAGAGCGCCCAACCGGAAGGCGCCCTCGACACTGCCGCCGCCCGCCGCACAGCGCAGATGCCGCTCCGCGGTGTGCAGTTCGCCCTCGCGCAGCAGCGCGATGCCGACCTGCAGTGCGGCCTCCGCGTGACCGGACGCCGCCGCACGCTCGTACCAGGCGCGCGCGGTGCGCTCGTCGCCGCGTCCCGCGTGCAGGATGCCGAGGTTGAAGGCGGCGTCCACGCTGCCGGCCTCGGCGGCCTTGGAGAACCACGGCTCCGCCCCCTGCGAGTCACCGCGCTGCAGCAGCAGCACAGCGAGCGCGTTGGCGGCCTCCCGGTGCCCGGCGTAGGCGGCCCGGCGGTACCACTGTTCGGCCTGCGCGGTGCGGCCCTGCGCCGCGCACAGCAGGCCGAGATTGAACGCGCCGTTGTCGGAGCCGGCCTCCAGCGCGACGCGGTACCACCGCTCGGCGGCCTGCCGCTCGCCGCGGTCGGCGTGCAGCGCGCCCAGTGCGTTGGCCGCGTTGCCGTCGCCGTTCTCGGCGGCGCGACGCCACCACACGGCGGCGCTCTCCTCGTCTCCCGCGTCGCGCAGCAGAAAGCCCAGCGCGCAGGCGGCCCGCGCCTCCCCGTCCTTGGCTGAGGTCAGATACCACCGGCCGGCTTCCTTGAGCTCCCCACGGCGCTCCAGGACCGCGCCCAGCCGCAGCGCCGCCCTGCGGTGGCCACGGGCGGCGGCCTGCCGGAACCAGCGCTCGGCCTCCTCCTCCGCCTCCTGTGCGGCTGCGGCGCCGCTCTCGCCCCTGGCGGCCAGTTCCTCGGCTCGTGCGCTCACCAACTGCGCCACGCGGTAGGCGGCTTCTCTGTGCCCCCGCTCGGCGGCGGCCCGGAACCACTCCTCGGCACCGTCCTCACCGTGGTGCTCCAGCAGGTCCGCGAGCGCGTACGCGCCCAGCGCGTGCCCGGATTCGGCGGACTGCCGCAGCCAGTAGTGCGCGGCGGGTTCGTCGCCGCGCTCCCGGTGGTAGCGGCCGAGCGCGTGTGCGGCGGCGGCGGAGCCGGCGACGGCGGCGGTACGCCACCATCCCGCGGCCTCTTCCGTGTAGCCCCTCTGGTGCAGCAGTACGCCGAGATTGTTGGCGGCCGCGCGGTCCCCCGCCGCGGTGGCGGCACGCAGATGCGGCTCGGCGCCGTCCAGGTCTCCCCGGCGCAGCAGTTGAGCGCCCAGCACACTGTCGGTCCCGGCCTTGTCCGCCGTCACCGTCGCGGTCGTGTCCGCCGTCTTCCTCCCGACTGTCGCCGCCCTCTCGACTGCCGCGGTCTGCATGGCTGCTGCGGTCTGCTCGGCTGCGGTCTGCTCGGTGTACTCCTCCACACTCAGGCCCGGACCGGGACGTACCGGGTCCGTCAGCCTTGCTTTCTCCCCCATAAGCTCCATCGTCGCACCACCTGCAACCCGCGTACACCTGGTAAACCGCAGCCAGTGAGGTCACTTCAGAGGTTTGTCGACTTCCCGACGTAGAGATACTCCAAACCCATGGGCCCGACTGTCCCCCGGACAAGCGAAGAGGCCCGGAGTCAGTTGACTCCGGGCCTCTTACCTGTGGTAGCGGGGACAGGATTTGAACCTGCGACCTCTGGGTTATGAGCCCAGCGAGCTACCGAGCTGCTCCACCCCGCGCCGTTGTGTGTACAACTCTACACCACTCCACGGGGTGATCCGACCAGCTACTCGTTGCCGGCGGACGCCTCCTTGTCGCCGGACCCGTTCTTGTCCTCGGATCCGTTCTTCCCGTCGCCCTTCTGCTCGGCCTCGGCGGCCTCGCGCAGCGCGTCCTCCAGCGCCTTCTGCTGCTTGCCGTACTCTTCCCAGTCGCCCTTCTCGCGGGCCTTCTCGCTCTTGTCCCACGCGGACTGGGCGTCCTGAAGAGCCTCCTCGACCGTGGCGTTGGGCGGCGTCTCTTCCTTGTCCTGGTCGTCTCCCGGCCCGGTTCTCTCGCCGCCCTTGTCCCGGCCCTCGGTGTCGAAGATCTTGTTCAACGCCTGGTCGAGACTGTCCTCGAAGGCGATGCGCTCGTTGTAGGCGACGAGCACCTTGCGCATCCGTGGGTAGTTGGTGTCCGCACCCCGGACGTAGACCGGCTCCACATAGAGCAGCCCTCCCGCCATCGGCACGGTCAGCAGATTGCCGTACTCGACCTCGGAGTCGCCTCGCTTGAGAATGTTGATCTTGTCCGCGATGACCGGGTCGGAGTTGAACTTGCTCTGCACCTGCGAGGGTCCGGCGACCGTCGTGTTGGGTGGCAGACGCAGGATTCTCATCTTCCCGTAGTCACTGCTGCGCGCTTCCGCGTCGACGGCCATGAACGCACCGAGCGTCTCCCGCTTGTTCGGGTTGAACGTCGTCGTCAGCTGGAACTGTTGTTCCTTCTGCCCCGGCATCTTCATGCTCAGGTAGTACGGCGGTACCGCGTTGCCCTTGTGCGTCGGGTCGTCCGGGACCTGCCAGCGCTCACTGCCGCTGTAGAACTGCGACGGCGAGGTCACGTGGTAGGTCTGCAGCAGATCACGCTGCACCTTGAACAGGTCCTGCGGGTAGCGCAGGTGATCCATCAGATCGTCGCTGATGGCGCTCTTGGGCTTCACCGTGTCGGGGAACGCCTTCATCCACGTCTTCAGTACCGGGTCCTTCTTGTCCCACTGGTACATGTCGACCTTGCCGGTGTAGGCGTCCACCGTCGCCTTGACCGAGTTGCGGATGTAGTTGACGCGGTTCTGCTGCGCGACGACCGCACGCTGCCCGTCCGTCAGCGAGTCCTCCGTGGTGTCCCCCAAGGTCGTACGCGACGAGTAGGGGTAGCCGTTGGAGGTGGTGTAGGCGTCGACGATCCACTTGATGCGGCCGTCGACCACCGCCGGATACGGGTCGCCGTCGATGGTCAGCCAGGGCGCGACCGCCTCGACGCGCTCCTTCGGGGTGCGGTTGTACAGGACCCGGGAGCCCTCGCCGATCGCCCCCGAATAGAGGATCTGCGGCTCGTTGAAGTTGACCGCGTAGGCGGCCCGGTTGATCGGGTTGGAGAGGTTGACGCCGCTGTCGCCCTTGTAGGTGTAGGTCTTCTCCCCGTTGTCGTCGGCGTAGTCGAGCTCCTTCTGGGGCCCGCCGACGATGGAGTACTGCGTCGTCTTCTCGCCGTAGTAGATCCGGCCCTGGTACTTGCCCAGATCGCCCTCGGGCGGCAGGTCCTTCTCCGTGAAGTCCGGAGCGCCGTCCTTGTCCACCGAGGTGCCCTTGGCGGCGACCATGCCGAAGCCGTGGGTGTACTTGAAGTGCTCGTTGATCCAGTTCTTCTCCGGGATACCGCTGGTGTTGATCTCCCGGAGGCCGACGACGGTGTCCTGCTCCTTGCCGTCCTTCTCGTAGCGGTCCACATCGAGCGTCGCCGGGAACTGGTAGTACCCGCGCACCTGCTGCTTCTGCTGGAAGGTCGGGGAGACGACGTTCGGGTCCAGCAGCCGCATGCTGGCGGTGGTGTCGGCCGCGTCCCGCAGCTCCTCGTTGCCGGCCTTGCTGGTGCCCTTGTAGTCGCGCACCTCGGCGTCATCGATGTCGTACGCCTTGCGCGTCGCCTCGATGTTCTTCTTGATGTACGGCGTCTCCTTGGCCTGCTCGTTCGGCGCGACCTGGAACTTTTGCACCAGCGCCGGGTAGAGCCCGCCGATGAGGATGGCCGAGAGCACCATCAGCCCGAAACCGATCACCGGAAGCTGCCAGGTGCGGCGCCAGATCGTCGCGAAGAACAGCAGCGCGCAGATGATCGCGATGATGAACAGGATCGTCTTCGCCGGCAGATAGGCGTTGGCGTCGACGTACTTGAGGCCCGTCCAGCTGTCGGTCGACTTGAAGTCACCCGACTTGACCGCCAGTCCGTACCTGTCCAGCCAGTACGCCACCGCCTTCAGCCCGACGAAGACGCCCAGCAGCACCGACAGGTGCCCGGTCGCCTGCGCCGTCGCCCGCGCGCCCGGGGTCGTCACACGCAGCCCGCCGTAGAGGTAGTGCACCAGCGCGGCCGCCAGCAGCGAGAGGATCGCGGCGGCGAACCCGAAGCTCAGCAGGAAGCGGTAGAAGGGCAGATCGAAGGCGTAGAAGGAGATGTCCTTGTGGAACTGCGGATCCTTCGAATTGAACGAGACGCCGTTGACCCACATCAGCCAGGTACGCCACTGGCCTGCCGCGGAGGCACCGGAGATCAGCCCCACCAGGGCCGTGACGCCCAGCAGCACCCACTTCTTGTAGGGCGCCAGCCCCATGCGGTACCGGTCGAGGCTCTGCTGCTCCAGCGACATCGCACTCAGCGGCGGACGCAGCCGGTGGGCCAGCCAGATGTTGAAGCCCACGGCCACGGCCATCAGCACACCGAAGACGGCGAACAAGCCGATCTTGGTCCACAGGGTCTTGGTGAAGACCGAGCTGTAGTCGACGGAGCGATACCACAGCCAGTCCGTCCAGAACCCGGAGAACATGACGAAGAGCATCGCCAGAACGACCAGCACGCCCGCTGTCATCAACAGCGTCCGGGCACGCCGGGAAGGCCGGCCCACTCTGATCCGTGGCCCGGAGGGACCCCCTGAGCCCCGGTCCGGCATCTGGAAAGCCAAGGTGCGCACCTCAAAGATTCGCAGTTTATGAAGCGATGATGCTGGGCCCGCATCGTAAGGCCCATCTAGGCAACTTACTCAAGCTTTACCCAGTTCCCGTTTCCGGGGTCCGAGTCATGTTTTCCGGAGTGGAGACGGCACGATATGGGGATGGACAACCTCTCTCCCGAGGGCACGCCCCTCGCCTCCGGCCCCCTGACCCGCGCGGTGCTGGAGATCGACGAGTACGCGTCCGGGCTCGGCTGGGACCAGCCCGCGCGGCTCTTCGCCCTGGTGGACACCGAACGGCTGCGGACCGAGGAGCCCGGCCTGGCCGGTCAGCTGGGCCTGGACCAGCAGCCCGACGGCGACCGGGGAACCTCCTTCACCCCCGTCGAACAGGACGAGATCCCCGCCGACGCGCCGCTGGACGAGTTCCTGGGCACCATCGCGTGGCCGGGGGCCGTCGACGGCTGCGCGGTGACCGTGGAGCGGCTGATGCTGCCGCCGTCGGCGGAGGCCGCCGTGCCCGAGGACCTGGACGACGACCAGCTCGCACGCTGGGTCGCCGAGCACCCCGAGCGCAGCGAGGTACGGATGACGGTGGCGGTCCTACGGGGCGGTGAGCGGGAGTCGGCGCTGCGGCTGCGGGAGAAGGACTCCCCCACCGAGGTGCTCACCGGCGCCGACCTGGTCCCCGGCCTGGCGGAGGCGCTGGCCGCGACGTTCGAGGAGTGACGCTGCGCAAGCCGCGTCGCACAGCAGGGTGACGCCGAGCAGCGGCGCCTCCGCGGAACGGACCGGGGGCGCCTCCGCGAGGCGGCGGTGCCTACGCGAGGCGATCCCGCGGTGCCTACGCGAGGCGGCGCGGGGCAGGCTCGCAGCGGGGCAGGCCGGGCGGGAGCAGCCCGTTCGGACTTCGGGCGGGGGTGGCGGGCCGGGCGGGGAGAGGGCGGCGGCTCAGTGCGCCTTGCACTGGGTCAGCTCGTCCGTCTTGCCGCTGCGGATCTTCTTCAGCGAGCTGAGCGCGTCATCCATGGTGGAGGTCTTCACCAGTGTGAGCCCGTCGGGCTTGTCCTTGGCGGCCGTGGCGCAGTTGCCCGCCGGGGTAAGGAAGTACTCGGCGCCCTTGTTGCGCGCTCCGACGGACTTCATCTGAATCCCGCCGATCTCCCCCACCTTGCCGGTGTCGTCGATCGTGCCGGTACCGGCGACGAACTTCCCACCGGTCAGATCGGTGGGCGTGAGCTTGTCGACGATGCCGAGCGCGAACATCAGCCCGGCGCTGGGGCCGCCGATATCGGCGAGCTTGATGTCGACGTCGAACGGGAAGGTGTGCCCCACCGCGGGCTGAATACCGACGACCGCACGACCGTCGTCCGCGGCCTTCTTGGTGCCGACGGTGATCTTCTCGGCGTCCTTGGAGGACGGCTTCTTGCCCTTCTTCTGGGCGGCCTTCGCCTTGGCCGCCGGGATCACCGTGAAGGTGACCTTCTCCCCCGGCTTGTGCTGGGTGACCAGCTTGCCGACGCTCTCCGGCCTGCCGACCGGGGTGCCGTCCACCGCCGTGATCACATCGCCTGCGTGCAGCCGCTTGTGGGCGGGAGCGCCCTTCTCGACGGAGCCGACGAGAACGTGGGTGCTGACCGGGACGTTCAGTTCCTTGAGGGCCGCGGCCTTGGCGCTCTCCTGGGAGGCCGTGAACTCCTCGGCGTTCTCCTGGTCGACCTCCTTGGCCGACTTGTCGTCCGGGTAGAGCGTCTCGTGCGGGACGACCAGGCTGTCGTGGCGCACCCAGCCGGAGAGCGCCCCGAAGAGGGTCATCCTGTACTCGGCGCCGGTGACGCGGACGGTCGTCATGTTCAGATGCCCGGAGGTGTCGTACTCCTCCGGGCGACCGTCCCGGCCGGGCTTGTCCTTCACATTGAGTACGGGATCGCCGTCATGCTCACCCAGCGTGTTCACTGTCGGGCCCGGTGACATCTCGGCGTAGGGCACGTTGATCAGTGCTCCGACGCAGAACATCGTTATGAGCAGCAGCGCAGAGGTCAGCAGGGTCGCGGTGCGGCGAGGCATGGCACGACAGTACGGGAAGGGTCTGTCAGCCTGCTTCCCGGGCCGGTCCGTCCGTGGACGAGTGGGCCGACGCACCCGCGGAGGCGAGTTCGGCGTCCCGCCGCAGCCTCCACCGCCGGGCACCGCGCCGCGCTTCCGTACCGTCCGCCCCGGCTGCGACGTCGGCCCCGGTGCCGGTGCCCGCCGCGGCGTCGGGGGCGGTTTCTGCGGCGCTGGAACGTTCCATCGCGGCACGGAAGCGTTCATAGCCGGCGACGCCCGCGGCGTCGGGCGTCTTGGTGCGGCGCCGCCCGACCCAGCTTCCCCACAGGCTCGCGGCCACAGCGGCGACCAACGGAATCAGCAACCAGGCGAGAGCCGCCATCTGGAACCTCCCGACCCCTCGTAGGTGCCTCCGGGCGCACGGCCCGGCGACCGGCAGACCGGCCGATGAGCAGATTAACCGTCGGTTTCTCAACGGTCCGGTGCCGGAACCGGTTACGCAACCGGAACGAGCCGCACTCGCGTGCGCTCTCGTAGTCAGTCGAACGGTCCCGGACAGCGGAGAGTTCCCCGCCGGGAGCTGCTCCCCCGGCGGGACCGGGCAGCTGTCAGCAGGACCGGGAGGCTGCTCGGCGCGCTAGACGCCCACCCACTCCTCGCTACCGTCGGAGAACGTCTGGTGCTTCCAGATCGGAACCTCGTGCTTGAGGTCGTCGATGAGTGTGCGGCAGGCGTCGAACGCCTCGGCACGGTGCGGACAGGAGACGGCCACCACCACGGCCAGATCCCCCACCTCCAGGTCGCCGACCCGGTGCACGGCCGCGAGGGCGCGTACCGGATGGTCGGCGACGACCATCTCGGCGACCCGGCGCAGCTCGGCCTCGGCGCTGGGGTGCGAGGAGTAGCCCAAACGAGCGACGTCGGTGCCACCGTCGTGGTTGCGGACGGTGCCGACGAAGAGCGCCGTCCCCCCTGCGGCCTGGTCGCCGACCGCGGCGAAGACCTCGTCCACGGACAGGGGCGCCTCACGGATCGCCAGCAGCCGGATGGGGTCCTCGGCCCCCAGCTCGCCCGGGTGGTCGGAGTGCTTGCCCTGGCGGCCGGAACCGTCGGCAGCGTCGTACGTCTGTGCCATGCCGGTCATGCTGCCCTACCTGTCGCCGATCCGGAACACCCGACTGCTGCGCCGCTCGCGGGTCGCATCGGGCGCCACTCGGCCCACGTCGGCCCCGTCCGGTTCCTTCCCGTCCGGGCCCTTCCAGCCGGTTCGTTTCCCGTCCGGTTCGTTTCCCGTCCGGTTGGCTGGTTGCTGCTGCGCCGCTCCGCTCGCGTCGGCTCGCTGTTGCCTCGTCGCTCACAGCCCGCGCCGTTTGCGCGCCCTGCGCACCAGTGCGGCGGTGCCCAGCAGGGCGACTGTCGCGCCCGCGGCTCCGGCCGCTGTCGCCGCCTCCGTACGGCCCAGCCGCCGCCCGGCGACCGTGTGCCTGCCCGAGACCTCCTCCAGGAGCGCCGCCAGGACCTCCTCGTTCGTCCAGCGGGGACGCCAGCCCGCGTCGTGCAGCCTGCTGCCGCTGACGACCCAGGGATACATGGTGTAGGCGAGGTCCGCCGCGGGGGACGGAGTCAACCCGAGACGGTGCAGCCGGGAGGCGGCGCCCAGTGCGACGCTGGAGGGCAGCTCCATGCGCCGCATGCCGGTCAGCTGCTCGACCTCCTCCTGCTCCAGCCAGCCGTCGCAACCGACCACCATCTCGCCCTCGACCCTCTCCAGCGCCGCGTACTCGAGCGCCGTGACCAGGTCCTCGACATGGCAGAACTGCCAGCAGGGTCGCGATCCGGCGACCACCAGGAGACGCGGCGACTCGAAGTGCCGGGTCAGCGTGGTGTCCGATCCGGCGCCGACCAGCACGGTGGGGCGCAGGACGGTCACATTGAGACCGGGGTGCGCGCGGGGCGCGCGGTGGGCCAGACGCTCGATCTCCAGCAGATCGCCCACGCCCGTCGCGTCCGCGGTGGCCCGCAACTCGGCGTCCTCCGACAGCGGCACGTCGTTGTCCTGCAGCGCGCCGTACACCATCGCCGAGGTGCACAGCACCACCCGGTGCACACCCGCCGCTGCCGCCGCGGTCAGCACCGTCTGGGTGCCCCGCACGTTGTAGGCGGTGCGGGCCGCCGGGTCGGTCTCCAGGTCCAGGTCGAGCGCCAGATGGACGACGACATCCACCGGGTCCCCGTCGCCGCGCAGCCGGTCGGCGATGGCCGGGTCCCGTACGTCCAGGGTGTGCCACTGGGCCTCGGTCACCTCGCCGCGGCGTTCGTCCAGGGCGATGACCTGCTTGATCTCCTCGGAGGCCGCGAGCCGCTCGGTGAGCAGCGCGCCGACCCCTGCGGCGGCGCCGGTAACGGCGACGGTCGGGGTTCGCGCTGCGCGAACGTGGGACTCGGAGGAACTCACCGGGCGTCTCCAGTGGTTGTTTCTGGTACGAGGTGCGCAGGCTCCATCCTGCCTGACTGGTGTCTAGGCTGGGGGCAGAGCCGACAGATCGCACCCAGGACATACCGACGCAGACCCAGACCGCACCCAGGACACGCAGACCGTCCCGGAACCACAAGACCGTCCGACGAGACAGAGCCGAGGAAACCCGTGAGTGACACCCCATTCGGATTCGGCGTACCTCCTGAGGAGCCCGAGGACGGGGACGACGGCAAGAAGAAGCCGGACGGCGGCCAGCCGAACCCGTTCGGTTTCGGCGGCCCGGGCTCCGGCGGCGCCGACAACCCGTTGGCAGCCATGTTCGGCTCGCTGGGCGGCGGGCAGGGCCAGCTCGACCCGAGCGACCTGGGCGCCGCCTTCCAGAAGCTCGGCCAGATGCTCTCCTACGAGGGCGGCCCGGTGAACTGGGACATGGCCAAGGACATCGCGCGGCAGACCGTGGCCGCGGGAGCCCAGGACGGCTCCAAGGACGCCTCGGTCGGCCCGCACGACCGTGCGGCCGTCGAGGAGGCCGTGCGGCTGGCGGACCTGTGGCTGGACGGCGTGACGTCGCTGCCGTCCGGTTCCGGATCGGCGGTGGCCTGGAGCCGCGCGGAGTGGATCGAGGCCACCCTGCCGGTCTGGAAGGACCTGGTCGACCCGGTCGCCGAGCGCGTCGGTGCCGCCATGGGAGATGTGCTGCCCGAGGAGATGCAGGCCATGGCCGGCCCGCTGCTCGGCATGATGCGCTCCATGGGGGGCGCCATGTTCGGCACGCAGATCGGGCAGGCGCTCGGCGTGCTCGCGGGCGAGGTCGTCGGCTCCACCGACATCGGACTCCCGCTGGGACCGGCCAACAAAGCGGCACTGCTGCCGGTCAACATCGAGGCACTGGGCAAGGGCCTGGGGGTCCCGCAGGAGGAGGTGCGCCTCTACCTGGCGCTGCGGGAGGCCGCGCACCAGCGGCTGTTCGCGCACGTCCCGTGGCTGCGCTCGCACCTCTTCGGCGCCGTCGAGGGGTACGCGCGCGGCATCAAGGTGGACACCGCCAAGCTCGAGGACGTGGTCGGCCAGATCGACCCGCAGCGCCCCGAGGAGCTGCAGGAAGCGCTGCAGCAGGGCATGTTCCAGCCCGAGGACACCCCGGAGCAGAAGGCGGCTCTCGCCCGGCTGGAGACGGCACTGGCGCTGGTCGAGGGCTGGGTGGACGCGGTGGTGCACGCGGCGGCCGAGCCGCACCTGCCGTCCGCCTCCGCGCTGCGGGAGACGCTGCGCAGGCGGCGCGCCTCCGGCGGCCCCGCGGAGCAGACCTTCTCGACGCTGATCGGTCTGGAGCTGCGCCCCCGTCGGCTGCGTGACGCCTCCAGGCTGTGGGCCTCGCTGGCGGACGCCCGGGGCGCCGAGGGGCGGGACGCCCTGTGGGAGCACCCCGACATGCTGCCCACGGCTGCCGACCTGGACGACCCGGACGCCTTCGTCCACCACGAGCACGCGGACTTCTCCGAGCTCGACAAGATGCTGGGCGACGCGGCCGCGGGCTCGGCGGAGGAGCGGTCCGACGGCCGGTCCGACAAGCACTCCGAGAGCGCCAAGGGTGACGCCGAGGGCGCCGCGGAAGAGGGCGACGGCGACACCGAGGGCGGCGAGGGCAGCGAGGGCGAAGGCCGGCGGTGAGCGCACCTGCGGACGGTCTCCGCGCGGACGCGGAGCGCGTGCTGAAGCAGTGGCGGAGCCAGGCCGCCGACCCGGAGCAGGATCGGGAACAGGAGCAGCTGCGGCAGGAGTATCTGCGCCACATCGCCGACCGGCCCGACGGCATGTGGAAGGCGTGCTCGGCGGGGCACATCACCGCCAGCGCGCTGGTCGTGGACCCGCTGCACGACCGTGTGCTGCTCACGCTGCACCGCAAGCTGGGCATGTGGCTCCAGATGGGCGGTCACTGCGAGCCCGGGGACGCCACCTTGGCCGGGGCCGCGCTGCGGGAGGCCACCGAGGAGTCGGGGATCGCCGGACTGACACTGCTGCCCGGCGGCCCGCTCCGGCTCGACAAGCACCGCACGCCCTGCGCCTGGCACCTGGATGTCCAGTACGCGGCTCTCGCGCCCGAGGGGGCCGTCGAGACGATCAGCGAGGAGTCGCTCGACCTGCGCTGGTTCGGCTACGACGAGGTGGCGGAGGCGGCGGACGAGTCGGTGGTGCGGCTGGTCCGGCTCGCGGCCACCGCTGCCGCCGTCAGCCCTCGTCCGGACCCTCTCCCCTGACCGGCTGGTGCGGCAGCCGGTCGGCTGCCGCGACACCTTCCAGATAGCCACGAGCCCGCTCCGTGCGCGGATACGCCTGCAGCAGCCGCCAGAACCGCGGGCCGTGGCCGGGCACGAGCAGATGCGACAGCTCGTGCAGCAGCACATAGTCGATGACGTACTCGGGCATGCCCTGCAGCCGGTGGGAGAGGCGGATACTGCCCTCGGCCGGGGTGCAGGAGCCCCAGCGGGTGTTCTGGTTGGTCACCCAGCGGACCGAGGCCGGCCTGGCGTGGCCGTCGAGATACTGCTCGGACAGCTCCTCAGCGCGCCGGGCGAGGTCGCTGTCGTCGAGCATGCGCCTGCTCTCCTGGGCGGCGAGCTTGTCGAGCATCACACCGACCCAGCGCGCCTCCTCGTCCGCCGTCATGCGCGCCGGAAGCAGCACAACAGTGCGGTCTCCCTCCCGATATGCGGAGACCGTGCGGCGTCGGCGCGTGCTTCGGCGCACTTCGACCGCGCTCTGGCTGGTGCTGTTCAGCGGCTCGGCGGACACGCCAAGACGTTACCCGCTGCCAACGGCGGAAGTCCCGCCTCCAGAGTTGTTCGAGCGGGAAAGGCGACAAGAGTCGTGGCACGGCCGGAGCGAGCGACCCACGGTTGTATGACTAATGCCGGTGCCTGTGGACAACCGGCTCCGCCGAATCGGCCGGTGAAGGCATGCTGTCCGCAGTGATCGACGGCCGAGCCGGGTCGAGTCCCGGCACCTCAGGGGGGAACGTGCACCCGATGATCAAGCCCGCGCTGCGGCGGGGCTGGCGAGACAGGCAGACGGTGCAGTGCGGAATGGCACCCGCCCACGCGGTACTGCTGGGGCCGGTGAGCGACGCGACGGCGGCCTTCATCGAGCTGATGGACGGCACCCGCAGCATGGAACGGCTGCAGCAGGAGGCCCGCCTGCTGGGGCTGGCACCCCAGACGCCGGCGAAACTCACCGAACGGCTCGCCGCGGCCGGTGTGCTGGACGACGCCACGGCCGACCGCGAGGCCGCGGCGAGCGTCACCGACCGGCTGCGGCCCGACCTGGCGTCGCTGTCGGTGGTGCACCGCGAGCCGGGCGGCGGTGTGCACAGACTGGCGGCACGGCGGGCCGCACGGGTCCAGGTGCGCGGGCTCGGCCGGGTGGGCGCCGCAGTGGCCGCCACCCTGTCGGCGGCCGGGGTGGGCCAGGTGGATGTGGTGGACGGGGGCGTGGTGGAGGAGTGGGACACCGCGCCGGGCGGGGTGCCGCCGGAGCACGTGGGCACGCGCCGTGATGTGGCGGCACGCGGCGTGGTGCGCAACTCCCGCCCCTGGCGCAGCCGCTCACGATCCGAGGTCGGCCTGGTCGTGGTGGCGCCGCGGGACGGGCTGGACGCCTACGCGCCGGACCCGGAGACCGCCGAGCGGTTCATGGACGCGGGCACTCCCCATCTGTACGGCGGGGTGGTCGAGGCCACCGGAGTGGTGGGGCCACTGGTGCTGCCCGGCTCCTCGCCGTGCGCCCAGTGCCTGGCACGCACCCGCGCGGAGCGTGAGCCGAGCTGGCCGATGCTGGTGGGGCAGTGGCGGACGGGCAGCAGGCGACGCACGGGGGTCCCCGCCTGCGACACCGCGCTGGCGACCATGGTGGCGGGCGCCACGGCCTCCTACGCGCTGAGCTATCTGGACGGGGACGGTGCCTGTGCGGTCGGCTACCGCCTGCGGTTCGCGCTGCCGCATCTGCTGCCCGACACCGAGCAATTCACCGCACACCCGGAGTGTCCATGCGGTGCCGCTTCGGTGAGTGCCCCACCCGCGGACTCACGAATGGCCGGATGCAAGCGACAATGACCGGGTGGCCGACGTCCTCGGTGCTGTCTCGGTTGAGCTGTCAGGGAGTTGGAGGGACGCATGTCTGATCTTCCCCGCAAGGCGGTGACGCGCACGGCCAAGCTGGCCGCCCTGCCGCTGGGCTTCGCGGGTCGCTCCGCCTGGGGGCTGGGCAAGCGCATCGGGGGCATCTCCGCGGATCTCGTCGGCCAGGAGCTGCAGCAGCGGACCGCCGAGCAGCTGTTCAAGGTGCTGGGCGAGTTGAAGGGGGGCGCCATGAAGTTCGGGCAGGCCCTCTCGGTCTTCGAGTCCGCTCTCCCCGACGAGTTGGCGGGTCCCTACCGCGCCACGCTGACCCGCCTCCAGGAAGCCGCTCCCCCGATGCCGGCCGGCACCGTGCACGGCGTGCTGGCGGAACAGCTGGGCGAGGAGTGGCGGGAGTATTTCACCGAGTTCGACGACAAGCCCGCCGCAGCCGCCTCCATAGGCCAGGTCCACCGGGCCGTCTGGCACGACGGGCGGGATGTCGCGGTCAAGGTCCAGTATCCGGGCGCGGGTGAGGCGCTCGTCTCCGACCTGACCCAACTGGGCCGGTTCGCCCGGCTGCTGGGCCCGCTGATTCCGGGTATGGACATCAAACCGCTCATCGCCGAGCTGCACGACAGGATCACCGAGGAGCTGGACTACGGCCTGGAAGCGGATGCCCAGCGCAGCTACGCGGAGGAGTTCGCGGAGGACCGGGATGTCGTCGTCCCCCGAGTGGTGCACCAGGCGGATCAGGTGCTGGTGTCGGAGTGGCTGGAGGGCATACCGCTCTCGGAGGTGATATCCGACGGCAGCCGCGAGGAGCGGGACCGGGCAGGCCAGTTGCTGAGCCGCTTCCTCTTCTCCGGAACGGTGCGCACCGGGCTGCTCCACGCGGATCCGCATCCAGGAAACTTCCGGCTGGTGACCTCGGACAGCACCGAGCCGGAGGAGTGGCGCCTGGGCGTGCTGGACTTCGGCACCGTCGACCGGTTGCCCGAGGGATTGCCGCCGGTCATCGGCGAGGTGCTGCGGATGACGCTGGAGGGCGACGCGGAGACCGCCTATGAACTGCTGCGTGAAGAAGGCTTCGTCAAGGATCAGATAGAGCTGGAGCCCGAGGCGGTTCGGGAGTATCTGCTGCCGATCGTGGAGCCCGCCTGTGTCGAGGAGTTCACCTTCAGCAGGGAGTGGCTGCGCGGACAGGCGGCCCGGGTGGCCGACCCCCGCTCCCCGGCACACCAGTTGGGACGGCAGCTGAATCTGCCGCCGTCGTATCTGCTGATCCACCGGGTGACGCTGAGCACGATCGGCGTTCTCTGCCAGCTCGGGGCGACGGTGCGGATGCGGGAGGACATGGAGACCTGGGTTCCCGGCTTCGCTCCCCCGGGGCCACAGGGGCCGCAGGAGGGCGAGCCCGGCAAGGAGGCCTCCGCGGCACAGCCGGCGCCGGAGCCCGGCGAGCCGTCACACGTCGCGCTCTGAGGCGCCCGCCCGCTCGAGACCCACGGCCGGGGCCCCTCACTCACAGGTGCAACGACCGCAGAGCCGGGGCACAAACGGCGAGAGCCGGGGCGGCTGCCCCGGCTCTCCGGTCGTTCAGGTCACTGCATGACGGCCATCGCGAGGGCGCGCCGCGCGCGGAGGGTGGCGCGTTCGGCCCGGCGCTGGAGGCGACGAGCGGTCACCAGTCGCAACGCCCTGCGTTCTGACTCGGCCTCGTGCAGCCTGTCCTGTATTTGTGCCCTGGCCAAACTTTCTGGCATGAGTTGCATGTCACGGGTCCTGTTCTGCCGGACGACTGTCGCGTCCGAGTGGGTACGTGCGGTGGTCTCGTGGATGGGTGTCATCGTCGGGTCCTGCTTCGTGAGGTGGCGCGTGCGCGGGTCCAGCGCCGACGGGCTGTCGATCGTTCCGGCAACCGCCTTGCGGCGGGCGGGTGATCCATGACGACGGGAGCTCATGCCGTCACCGGGTTCTTACGGGGACGGCCCCGCGGGCGCTTCCGCGGAACGACAACGCCCTGGACGAACAGCTCGCCGCCCCAGACGCCCCAGGGCTCGCGGCGGTCCTTGGCGCCGGCGAGGCAGGCCTCACGCAGCGGGCAGGTCTGGCAGAGGGACTTCGCGTACTCGACGTCCGCGGGGGACTCGGCGAAGAAGACCTCCGGGTCGTAGGAGCGGCAGGGCACGTCGACACCGAGCCGCTCGATGGCGTCGTCGAGCTCGGTGAGGGTGATCTGCGCGGCAGTCAAGGAGTCCTCCGTGGTGGGATCAGGCGGCAGAGAAGGCGCGGGGCGCAACGTGTCGGGGTGCGTCTCGGTGTCCACTGCGGTGCTTCCTGTCTGTTGTGTGTCTGTTGTCATGTCGGGCCGGCTGGTGGCCGGTCGGGGCAAACAGAAGGGCCGCGGATCCCGGTGTGGGTTCCGCGGCCCTGGAAGGTGCCGACCTGATCTCGCCGATCAGGCTGGATCTCTCCAGGGTCGGAGGCCACGGAAGGCCCACATCGTGTAGCGCTGCGTCTTCTGGCGTCCTTCGCCGGCACCGTTGGCCGCGGAGCCGCCGGCAAAGGCCACTGCCTGTGCCTGTGCTGCTACCTCGGGTGCCTTGGTCGGTCGCTCATTGCCACCCAGGACGACGCCGGACAGACCGGTGCCGTGGGGACGGGAGCCGAGCAGGCAGGCGCGAATGACCGAGTGATCAGTCATTTTGAGCTGGGAAATGATCGTGGCCACTGGTCTCGCCTCCTCTCGGCGTCTCGGGGACCCGCCGCCAGGCCGGTCCGGAAATCTTCAGGACTAAGTACAGCATGGAAGAGGGGGAGCGAAAAGGCCCGCCCTCTCCATGTCCGGAAGGCTATGAGGCTCCGCACGGCGCGCGCAAACTATTTTTCGCAGCTTTCTGTCACAGCTTCTGTGACAGAGGACGAGGGTCCTGGGTTCCTCTCC